>JBKOXV010000114.1:0-22065 GCA_046725105.1 bacterium
TAGAAATCCACCTGGCGGGCGCACGCGGGCTTGACCTGTAGTTCGCCTCGCCCGTTTTTTGCGCCCCCGCGGGGGCCCAACGACTCGACGAAGATGTCGGCTCGCTGGAGCAGTGCCAACACCAGCTCGGCGTTCTCCGGCGCCGCAACGTCGAGCTCGACGCTCCACTTCCCGCGGTCCCAGGCGCGGCGGTTGGCGCCATCGGGGGCACCCGGCCGCTCGAGCTTGACGACTCGGGCGCCGTAGTCGGCAAGCATGAGCGTCGCGACGGCACCCGGCATTCCCCACGTGGCATCCACGACCAAGAGACCATCGAGGGGACCAGGCATTTCGCGTTCTCCTATGACGGCGCTGCGAGTCCAGCGTCCAACCGGCAACGTCCCTACCGCTCCGAACGGTACGGGAATATTATGCGCATCATACACAGCTTTACGCAAGCGGCGGCGGACCTCATCGTCGGCGCCGCCCGGTGCCGCCTGGTGCGCCGGAGCCCCGCCGCCGCCACGGTCCTCGCCCCGCCGCCGCCATCGACCCTCCGCGCCCTCCACCATTCGCGCTACGTGGCCGCTCCCCACGCTAGATCGGTGTCGCCGGCGCCTCCGACGTCGGGCCCTCCGTGGCTTCGCGCACCTCGTCGGCCACGCTGGCGGGATAGAGCGGCTCGGTGAGGCGGTCGATCTCCGACCAGTGGGTGGCGATGTCGTCAACCGACGGAGCAGTGGTTTCGTCGGTGGACCGCCAGCCGCGACCGACGGCCACACCGACACGGGTGAAGCGCCCGGCGACCGCTGAGTAGATGCCGTGCGTCGACTGGCACGCTTCACTGGCGAGATAGACCACCAACGGCGCAACGAAGGTCGGATCGAGCCTCGGGTTGTCGAGCGCCACGCCGGGCCCACCAGCCTGGTCCCGTGATCCGGTGGCGCCCTCCATGATGCCGGTGCGCGCGACGGGCGTGACTGCGTTGGCGAGAACCCCGTGCGCCGACCCCTCCAAGGCGAACACGTTCATCAAGCCGATGACGGCCGCCTTCGCCGCCGCGTACGCCACGCCCGCCTTGCGGCCCAGAAGCCCGGTGGCCGACGACACGAAGACGAGCCGGCCGTAGCCTCGCACCGACATGTTGCGGTACGCCGTCTGCGCCACCAGGAAGGCGCCTTGGGCGTGGACGGCGTACTGGGCGGCGAAGATGCCGAGGTCGGTCGCGTCGATGAGCGTGAAGTGCGTCGTGCCGGCGTTGGCGACCACGACGTCGATCCGGCCGAACTCGGCGAGTGCCGTTTCGACCGCAGCCGGAGCGCCCGCCGCGTCCGCGACCGAGTGCGTGTCGACACGCGCCTCGCGCCCGCCCGCGGTGACCTCCGCCGCGACGGCGGCCGCGGCCTCGGCGGAGATGTCGTTGACGACGACACGTGCACCCCGACCGGCCAACGCGAGGGCGTAAGCACGCCCGAGGCCGGCGCCCGCACCCGTCACGAGGGCCACCCGTCCCTCGAGCGAGATCTCGCGGGCGTGCGTCGGAGCCGTGCCGCCCTTCTCGCTCACGACTCGGGCGCGTTCAGCCGTTGATCGAGTTGGACGATGTTTCCCTCAGGGTCGCGGAACAGGACGGTGCGCACGCGGCTGCCCGGAGCCTCGCCATACGCCTCACCACCCGACTCATTCGGCCCGTACGCGACGCTCCCGCCGGCCGCGGCAACCTCGGAGACGTAGGGCGTGATGTCGTCGACCCAGAAGGCGACGTGATGCACGCCAATCTGGAACAGCTCCTTGGGCTCACCTGGGATGGGGCGCTGTTGTTGGTCGAGGACGAGGAACGCATCGTCGGGTCCGTGGGCCCAACGCAGGTAGACCGCCCGTCGACGACGCTCCGTCGCCGGCTCGGTCGACGTGTCGACGAAGCACTCCTCGCGGTCGACGGCGACTCCGAGGCCGAGCAGGTCGCGATAGAAGCGCAGGGCTCGGTCCATGTCGTGCACGCCGATCGCCACGTGAGACGTTGCTCGCACGGCCACGTCAGTCGCCTCTCAGGAGAAGGCCAACGCAGCCTTGCTGGCGCCGGCAGTGTGTACTAATGATAGCCCTGAATAGCGTCGAGGAGGCAGACCCCGTGTCAGACGAGGCTGAGAACGAGGCAGTTGTACGCTCCTTCCTCGGGGCCTGGGAGCGACTCGACCCGGACGAGCTCGTCGCTTACTTCACGGCCGACGCCGTCTACCACAACATGCCCCGGTCCGCCGTTTCCGGGACCGACGAGATTCGAGAACTGCTCGCCTGGATCCTGGCGGGGCACGACTCGCTGCACTTCGACATCCTGACCCTCGTGGCCGCCGGCGACGTCGTCGTGGCCGAGCGGGTCGACCACCTCTTCGCCGGCGACGTTCACGTCGCGCTGCCGGTGGTGGGCGTCTTCGAACTGCGGAATGGCCGGATCGCGGCGTGGCGGGATTACTTCGACCCCACGCCGGTCGAACCGCTCCTGGCTGTGCTCCAGCAACGACACGCGCCGCCGGCCTGACAGGCCGACCCAGCCCCAGCCTGTCGGCACTACTCCAAGACGGTGATCCACGGACGCTGGCCGTGCGGAAACCGGCCCGTCGTGGTCCATTGCTCGATCGCGGCGCGTATCGAAGTAGGAACCAGCTCGATCTGGAATCCCATGCCGGGGACACGGTGGTAGGCAAGGGTCGGAATGGGGTCGCCCTTGTCGGCGTGACGCGAGAGGACGATCGGGAACCCGGCCTCGCGGAGACGAACGGACATCTGTGGCACGTCGTCGACGAAGTAGCCGACATGGTGGGCCGCCGCCGTCGACCCCAACCGGAAGAACGACGGATCGTCGGGGGCGATGAGCTCGAGATGGTGACTCGTCCGCGTCGAGTAGACGACTCCCATCGACACCATGCGTTCATCGTCGCCCGCCCGCCAGCACCCGGACGATCTGATCGGCTCGGCCCAGCAGACACCGAGCCGTGCCCACGCCGCCATCGCGGCGTGGAGATCGTCGACGACGAAGCCGCTGTGGAACGGCGAACCTAGGTCGACGACGTCCATGTGACTGCGTCGTGCACACATCGTTGCGCGGTGGCGTAGGCGAGCTCGGCCGCTCGGTCGGGTGGCATGGCGCGCAGCCGATCGGAGAACACTTCGACCCCGACGGGAGCGGCGCATCCTCGGCGGCGCAACTCGGCCAGCACCGCGGCCGGTCCGGCGACGCCATCGCCCGGTAGGAGGCGGAGACGGCGGCACTCGTCGGGGAGCTCACCAGCCGGGTCCTCCCGCGCGTCGGCGAGCTGGATGCCGAGCACCGCCGGGCCGGGAATGTCGGGGGCGAGCACTCCGTGGTCCGGGCCGCGCCACAGGTGCCACGTGTCCACGACGATGCCGCCGTTCGGCCGATCGGCGCGCCGGACGATCTCGAAGGCGGTGCGGCTGTCCGGTACGCCGCTCCAGGGGTACGCCTCGAGGTGCGCCACGACGCCTACCTCGGCCGCCCGGTCGCACAGCGTGGCGAAGCCCTCAGCGGCGCGGTCGAGCTCGCGGTCGGATGCGATCGGCACGAACCACGGTTCGAGCACAGTCCACGACCGCGCTCCGAGGACGTCGGCGATCGTGAGGAACTGTTCGACGTCGACGAGCGGCCGCCGATCGGGCCGGTCCCGCCCGTGCCCAGGCAGCCAACGGATCGGCCCGTCGACCTCGCCGACCCTGAGCCCCCGCTCGTCGACGGCCTCTCGCAATCGGGAGGCAGGCGTGCCCGCGTCCACGGCAGCGCGGTACTCGTGGACGTAGATGGACACGCCGCGGAAGCCGGCCCGAGCGGCGGCGTCGACCTTGTCGAGCCAAGGCGTGCGCTCGCCGAGGGTGCCGCTGCACAGTACGAAGTCGTCAGCGGCCAGCGCACTCGGAGCGGCCGTCATGCGGGGCGGACCTGTGCTACGAACGATCGCCCGGGTGGTGCGGCTGCACGTCGGGGGCGGGCAGCTCGTCGGCGTGGGCGTCGATGAAGCGCTTCGCCGCGTCCATCTGCTTCGACATCAGGTTGCCCGAATTCTTGGCGGCCCACTTCCGGGCCGCGTCGAGTTGCCGAGTCGTCCCCTGGAAGACCGGCATCACCCGGCGGGCGAACAGCTCGAAGTTGTGCTTCGTGTCGTCCGGTGACGCCCATTCCTGGGCCCAGAAGAGGAACGCGCCGACTCCGCCGGCCGATGCGTCGACGAGCTCGCCGATCTTCTCGATGGCGTCTTCCGGCGTGCCGATGAGGGCGTTGCCGGTGCTGACCGCCCATTCGAGCCGCTCCTCGAACGTCTTGCCCGCGGTTTGGTAGAACTCGACGCCGACGACGTTCTGCACGTAGTCGAAGTAGTCGTTCAGTCCGAACCGCACCTCCTCGATGGCCTTGTCGCGAGTCTCGGCGATGTGCATGATGCCGACGACCCGCCAGCTGTCTCGGTTCACGGTCGTCCCGTACTTCTCGGCCTGCGACTCCATCACGCTCCAGTGGTGCGGGAGGATGGCCATTCCCTGGGGCGTCAGGCCGGAGAGCTGGAGCAATCCGATGCCGTAGCGGCCGGCGAGGAGCGGGCCGGACGGGGTGAAGATCGACGTGACGGCGACGTCGAAGTCGCTGAAGGGATCGAGCTGGACTTGTGCTTCGACCAGCCGATAGCGGTCGGTCTCGACCGTGAGGGGCTCGCCGCCGCGCAGGAGGTGCATGAGGACCGGGAAGTCCTCTTGGAGGTAGGTCCGCAGCTCCTCTGGGTTCAGGCCGATCATGGTGGCGTCGGTGACGAGGACGCCTGGACCGATGCCCAACATGAACCGGCCCCTCGTCAGGTGGTCGAGCAGGATCGCCCGGTCGGCCACCCACAGCGGGTTGTGGTACGGCAGCGAGATGACCCCGGTTCCGAGCTTGATCCGACTGGTTTGGGCGGCCGCCCAACCGCAGAAGATCTCCGGCGAGGAAATGATCTCGCCCGCCGCCGTGTGGTGCTCCCCGATCCAGGCCTCGTCGTAGCCGAGCGCGTCGAGGTGCTGAATGAGCTCCAGGTCCCGCCGGAACGCCAACGTCGGGTTCTGGCCCTCTGCGGTGTGGAACGGGGCCATGAAGATCCCGAACTTCATCCTGTCCGACACGGTCGAGTCCTCTCTACTTGGTCCACACGAGGTAGCGGACGCTGAAATAGCCGGCGTAGCTGTACTGGGTGAGGTCCATCCCCACCAGGTGCTTGTTGTTGGCGTAGAACTGGCCGAGATGGCAGGTGGGGATGAACACTGCCGCGTCCAACGCCGTCTTCTGGAGGTCGTTGAGCGCCTTGGTGCGCTCAGGGGAGCCGAGCGGCAGCGCGTTCGCCGTCGCCAGACCGGCGCGCAGGCTCTGCTGGAGCTCCGGCGTGCCGGCCAACGCGTTGGGCCCGAAGAACTGGAAGGACACCGCCAGGGCGAGGTCAGCCTGTCCGGTGTTGCCCTGGACGAAGGCGTCTCGGCTCTTGCTCAGGAACTGGGTACTGGCGTCGGCGAGCGAGAACGGAGTGATGTTGGCAGTGATCCCAACCGCCGCGAGCTGCTGCTGGGCGACCTGGGCCAGGTTGGTCTCCTCGGGCTGCGTCGACGCCAGCAGGAGCTCGAAGGTCGGCGTCCGACCGGCGAGCAGCTCCTTGGCCTTGTCGGGGTTGTAGGGGAACGACTCGTAGCCGTCGACGTAGCCGGGCTGGCCCTTGCGCACGAGCTGCCCGTCGTAGTTACACCGGTTGAGGACCTTCTCCGCGATGGTCTTCTTGTCGATGGCGTAGGCCACTGCCTGGCGAACCGTCGGATCGGTGAACACCTGCTGTGTGTCGCGCAGCATGATGGCCCGCATGGAGTTCGCAGGGGGCAACGAGTATGCGAAGTCGGGGCCGATCTGCTGCTGACCCGCGTCCGTCGGCAGGGTCACCCGGATGCTGTCGAAGACATTGGTCTTGAGGCCGTTGATGGCGGCCGTCTGGTCCGTCACCTGGTTGAACTCGATCCGCTTGATCTTCCACGCCGCCGGGTCCCAGTACTGGAACCCGTCGCGCCGTACGGCCACGAACTTCTTCCCTGGCGTGTACTCAGCGAGGTCATAGGGCGTCGACCCGGCGGTCGCCTTCCCGAGGTCGGTGCCATCGGTGAGGGCCTTGGGGTTGATGACCATGCCGGCATTCGTGGTGAGCACGAAGGGCAACGTGGCATCAGGCGCTTTCAGCTGCAGACGGACGGTCTGAGCATCGACGACGCTCGTGTCGGTGATGCCCGCCAGGCTCCCCTTCACGACCGACTCGGGCAGGGTCCTTCCGCGGTCGAGGCTCCCCTTCACCGCCGCCGCGTCGACCTTGGTGCCATCGGCAAACGTCGCGTCGTCGCGAATCGTGATGTCCATGGTCTTCTTGTCGTCGGACAGCTTGTACCCGGTCGCAAGGGCCGGGAGGAGGTTCTGGTTGTTGTCGAGCTGGAAGATCGAGTCGTAGAACATGTGGTCGTTGAAGGACTGAGTGACCTTGTGCGGGTCGAGCTGTTGCTCGACTAGGGCGACGGAGAACCGGACCGTCGCGTTGGTGTCGATCTGCGCCTCCGGCACCGACAACTGGGGAAGCTGGCCCACTGCGGTCGAGAGCGGCGCCGCCGTGGTGGTCGATTGCGCCGAGGCCGCCGTCGCCGCCTGTCCGCCGGCCGGTGCCGTCGTCGTCCCGCTCACGCCGCCGGAGTTGTCTCCGCCGCATGCCGCCGCCAGCAACACGACGGCCAGTGACAGCGCCACGCCCGCGTGACGAGGCTTGGTGCCTCTCAGTGAAACGTTCATGTTGTCCCCCTCTTCCAAGCCCGACGGACGTGCGCCGGGCGACGATCGATGGCCGTGGATCAGAGTTCGTCGGCCAACGCCAGCTCGATGTCAAGCGGCTCGGAGGCCGGGCTCGCCAGGCGGTGGTCGAAGATGCAGCCACTTGCATGCATCGCCGCCATGGCCGCGTCGGTGTAGCCGACCTCACTCAAGACTTCGTGGGTGTGCTCTCCGAGGAGTGGCGCCGGACCCCACGCGATCACGTCCATGTCGGAGAAGCGGATGATCGGTCCGATCTCGCGCAGCCGGCCCAGGTGTTCGGTGTCGAACTCCACCACTCGCCCGGTCGACAGGTTCTCGTCGTCCGACAGGAAGCTGTCGCAATACGACGCGCCCGCGATCTCGACCGCGATGCCCGCCGCCCGCAGCCTCTCCACGAGGGGGGCCGAGGACTCGGCGGCGAAGGCCGCCTCGAGGTCGTCGGTGTCCGATCGAGACGCGGCCGCGGCCGGGCCGAGCCCGACCGCGCCGCGCAGTCCCGCCAGCCCAACCTCGTCGGCGTCGACGCACACCCAGCCGTCTGCCGTTCGGTACAGGCGCTGCGTCGGCCCGTAGCCAAGCTGTTCCTGGTCGAGCTCGAGCGTCTCGCGAAGTTTGCCGTCGGCGCCGACCACGTTGTACGAGCTCGACCAGAGGCTGGCGCAGATTTGTGGGCACTCGATGCGGGCGCCCGAGCCCGTCCGCGTCCGCTGGAGCAGGGCCATCAGGGTGGCGATGGTCGCCAGCATGGCGTTGTAGTAGTCCTCGCTCTGATGGGCCCGTATCGGAGCGTTCCCCGCGCCCGCCGCCGTGTAGAAGAGACCCGAGAACCCACCTTGGAGTGGCGCGAAGCTCTGCAGGCGCGCCTTGGGTCCTGACGTCCCGAAGCCCGGTGACTCCACGTAGATGATGTCCCGGCGCGCCGCCCGGGCCGTGTCGTAGTCCGCACCGAGCTTCGTCGCCGCGCCCGGCCTCATGTTGTGGTGCACCGCGTCGGCCGTCGCCATCAGCCGGAACAGTGCTTCGCGCGCCTCCGGCGTCTTGAGATCGAGGGCGACGCCGCGTTTGCCGCGCTGGGCCCCTTCGAATGGCTGGGGCAGCGGACGCAGCGGGTCGCGTTCGAGCCGCTCGATCTTGATGACGTCGGCGCCGAGATCGGCGAGGAGCCTCGAGCCGTACGGGCCGGCGGTGAAGACGCCGAGGTCGAGCACCCGGATGCCCTCCAGCGGGTAGCGGAGCGACGCGACCGCCGGCGTCGATGGCGCGACGGGATCGGACGTCTCGGCGAAGCGGATCGGAGGGCTGGGCTCCACCACTCGGCCCAGCTCCGGATCTTCTACCTCGACCGACTGGCCGAGTAGCCGCACGTGCTCGTCGAAGAGGGCCTCGCCCGGTCGGTTCACCGGGAGCGCCGCCACGTCCGCCTTCCAGAGGAGCTGGAGCCATTCGTTTCGAGTCCGGGTGGCGAAGATCGAGGGAAGCCCCGCGAGACGCGCCGCCTGCTCCTCGGTCAGAGAGTTGGCGAGGGCGGCGACCGACGCGGGCGGGATGTCGCCGTCCAGTCCTAACATCTTCATCGCCCGGTCGAAGGCGCCGGGCGCTCCGGTGTGCATCTGGACGTACTCGCCGTCGGCGCACTTGAACATGCCGAGCACACCGCGCCGGCGGGTACGGACACGGAAGTGCCCGTCGCGCCCGCGGGGGTCCTCCATGACGGCCCCGCCGAGCTTCTCGACGTGGCACCAAACCATGTTCAGCTGCGCCAGGGCGGCGTCGAGCATCGACACGTCGACCAGTCGACCGACGCCGGTGCGGTCCCGCCCGACCAGGGCGGCCAGGCCGCCGATCGCGATGCAGAGCGCGGTGCCGTACTCGACCATCGGGAAGCCGAGAAAGATCGGACCCTCCCGATAGCCTGGCTGCTCCGCCATGATGCCGAGCTTGGCCGCCACCATCGAGGCGTTCGGCGGGCCGATGTTCCACGGGTGGCCGATGCCGAAGGCCGACACGTGACAGCTCACGACGCCGGGATGGGCGAGCCGGAGGCTGTCGTAGTCGATACCGAGGTCCTTCGCCGCCGCAGGCTCGAAGTCCTCGATGACGAGGTCGGCTCGCGCCAGCACCTCGCGAGCGTCCTCGTTGTCGGCCGCCCCTTCGAAGGGCAGCACGCGCTTGCCTCGATCCCAGGCTCGGAAGCGCAGCGGAGCCCTGACCCTGGAGTCGTCGGACCGGCTCAACCTGACGACCTCGGCGCCGTAGTCGGCGAGAAGCCGCCCGGCGAGCGCCCCGGACATGCCCGATGTCGCTTCGACCACGAGCAGGGACTCGAGCGGCCCCATCAGTTCCGAATCTCGTGGCTCATCGGACACCAACTTCCGTCACCTTGGACGAGCGCATACAGCACAGAGAGCAAGAGGTCTGGCGCCTATCGCACCAATGACGTGGATCGAGCCACGCCACATTTCGCTCTCGCGTGCCGATTGTGACCGCTAACCCCTCTCGCAGGCAGGATCCGGTCAAGCCCTGACCTATCTAGGTGCATAATAGTGATGCTTGTCAGGGATGTCAAACGACCGGGATGCGCAGGCAGTCCCACGCCGGCATCAAACCACCAGGCCAGCGCTCGTGTGGATCGTCTGGGCCGTGATCTGACGACTCTCGGGCAGGCACAGGAAGGTGATGACGGCGGCGACGTCGGACGCCTCCGATGGCCGCCCGAGAAGGTTGGCCAGCGGGCCGTCTGACGCGGCGCGCTGATAGGCCTGGTCGTCTCCGATTCCCTGCGTCATCGGCGTCTTGGTCAGGCCGGGCGCCACCGCGTTCACGTTGATGTCGTGCGGTCCCAGCTCGCCCGCCGCGACGCGCGTCACCGCCGAGAGGGCGGCTTTCGATGCCGCGTAGTGCGGCGCGTTCGGGCCGGCCGCCCTGAACGCGGCGCTCGAGCTGAGGTTCACGATGCGTCCCCCGCCTCCCCGAGCGATCATGTGCCGAGCGACCTCCTTCATGAGCATCACCGGAGCCTTGAGGTTCACGGCCAGCATGAAATCCCAGGTCGCCTCGGTCATCTCGAGCAGGCTGGCCGGGCCTGACGCCCCCGCCGAGTTGACGAGGATGTCGATCCGCTGCCCCCACCCGAGAACATCGTCGATGACACCGGGGATCGCGGAGGCGTCGGAGAAGTCGACCTCGAAGACCGTGGCCGTGCCGCCGGAAGCTTCGATCTGGTCGACCGTCGCCTTGGCGCCTACCGGTTCCTTGTCCAGGACGGCGACCGAGGCGCCGTGCGCCGCCAGGTCGATGGCGGTAGCGCGACCGATTCCGGACGCCCCGCCGGTGACAACTGCAACTTGGCCCTGAAGCGGTTGATCGGCCACGTTCGTACCTCCAATGTGTGATTCAGTCCCCTGTGGCAAGACATTAATGAGGCGGTACTGCGGCTGGCGAGCCGCCATTGCATCGCCCCATGTATTAGATGTATGAAGGTGGCGTGAAGCCGGCGCCGTTCGAGTACTACGCGCCCACCAGCGTGGTGGACGCGGTGGCGCTGCTGTCGGAGCTTCAGGACGAGGCCAAGGTGCTCGCCGGCGGTCAGAGCCTTGTTCCGCTCCTGGCTCTGCGGCTGACCGCCGTCGGCCACCTCATCGATCTCAACCGGGTCGACGGCATGCACGACGTCGACCACCGGGCCAGCTCCGTCGTGATCGGCGCCATGGTTCGCCACAGCACCCTCGCCGACGACGACAAGCTCCGCTCGAGCGTCCCGCTCCTCGCCCGGGCGGCGCCGTACATCGGGCATTTCCAGATCCGCAACCGCGGAACCCTGGGAGGTTCGCTGGCCCACGCCGATCCCGCCGCCGAGCTTCCGGCCGTGGCGGTGGCCCTGAACGCCACCGTCCACGTACGGGCGACACGCGGACCACGCCGTGTGCCGGCGTGCGAGCTCTTCTCGTCGATCTTCACCACCACCCTCGAGCCGGACGAGATCATCGAGTCCGTGGAGTTCCCGGTGTGGAGCGGGCGCACCGGCTTCTCCGTCCAAGAGCTGGCCCGGCGGGCCGGGGACTTCGCCATCGCCGGTGTCACATGCGGCGTTCGCCTCGACGACGACGGAAGGATCGACCAGGCCGCCCTCGGTCTGTTCGGCATGGGCCCTACACCGCTGCAGCCCGCCGCGGCGCTGCAGGCCGTGCACGGCCGCCGCCCCGACGAGCTCGACGTGGCGGAGATCGCCGCGCTCGCGGTGCACGACCTCGACCCTCCTGACGACATCCATGCCACCGGTGCCGTCCGTCGACGTGTCGGTGCCGTCCTCGTCGCACGGGCGCTCACCGAGGCGATCTCGGAGGCGGCCCATGCGTGAGAGCGTCGTCGAACTCGTCGTCAACGGCGAACGGGTTCGAGCCCTCGTCGACGTGCGAAAGACGCTGGCCGACTTCCTCCGTGAGGATTGCCGGCTCACCGGGACGCACCTCGGATGCGAGCACGGCGTGTGCGGCGCGTGCACGGTGCTGCTCGACGGGTCGGCGGTGCGATCGTGCCTCCTCTTCGCGGTGCAAGCCCAAGGGTCGGAGGTCGTCACCGTTGAAGGGCTCACGCCTGACGGCGCCCTGTCTCCGGTGCAGGAAGCCCTGCGGCAGGAGCACGGCCTCCAGTGCGGTTTCTGCACCCCGGGGTTCGTGGTCTCCATCACGGCGTACCTGCGCGACCATCCCGATCCTGACGACGCCGAGATCGCCGAGGCGGTGGGCGGGAACATCTGCCGTTGCACCGGCTACCAGGGCATTCGCCGGGCCGTCGGGCTGGCGGCGGCGACGATCCGCGAGGTCGAGCCGTGACGGCGGCGCGCTTCATGGGCCAGCGAGTGCTGCGGCGTGAAGATCGACGCCTCCTGGCCGGGCGAGGGACCTACGTCGACGATGTCGACGCTGCCGGTCTGCTCCATGCGGCGTTCGTGCGGAGCCACATGGCCCGAGGCCGCATCTCCGGCATCGACGTGGACGCGGCGCGCTCCCTTCAGGGCGTCGTGGCCGTGTTCACCGCCTCCGACCTCGAACCGCTGGCCCACCCGGCCTACGGTCCGATCCAGCCGGCGATGCCGTTCACCCGTGTCCTGGCGAGGCACGACGTGCGATTCGTCGGGGATCCCATCGCGGTGGTGGTCGCCAAGGACCGCTACATCGCCGAGGACGCCTGCGACCTCGTCGTCGTCGACATCCAGCCGGAGCCGGCCATCGTCGACCCCGAGCAGGCGCTGCGCGACTCGACCCAACGGGTTCACGAGGAGCTCGACAACAACGTCGCCTCGTCGAGGGCCGTGGGTGACGACGAACTGCTCGCGCCCGCCTTCGCCGCCGCCGCCCACGTCGTGACCGAGACGTTCCGGCAGCAGCGCCACCTCGCCGTACCCATGGAACCGCATGGCATCCTCGCCCACTGGGATCCGATGCGGGGCGAGCTGGTGGTCTGGATCTCGACCCAGATGCCCCATCACGTCCGGCTGATGGCCGCCCGGCTCTTGGGCGTCGGCGAGAACAACGTCCGGGTGATCATGCGCGACGTCGGCGGCGGCTTTGGGCAGAAGACGGGCGTGCGCCGCGACGAGATGGCGATCCTGCTCGCCACCCGTGCCCTCGGGCGTCCCGTCAAGTGGATCGAGGACCGCCGCGAGAACCTCATGGCGGCCGCTCATGCCCGGGCCGAAAGGATGACGGTCTCGTTCGCCTTCGACGAATCGGGCCGCATGCTGGCGGCCCGCGCCGACCATCTCGAGGACTCCGGGGCCTTCCCGTTGACGACCGGCAGCGGGTCGAGCGCCACCAACGCCGGCAACAGCTTCCCCGGGCCGTACCGGACGCCGCTGACCGGGTACGCCAATCACGCCGTCTTCACGAACACGAGTGGCCGGGGGCCGTACCGCGGACCGTGGATGATGGAGACGCTGGCGCGGGAGCAGTTGGTCGACGTGGCCGCACGGGAGCTGGGGATCGATCCGCTGGAGCTGCGCCGGCGCAATGTCGTGCGGCCCGAGGACCTTCCGTTCACCAGCGCGACGGGCGAGGTGTACGACCTGGCACCGTCGGCGTGCCTCGAGCAGGCGGCCGCGCTCATCGGCTACGACGAGTTCCGCGCCTCGCAAGTCGCCGACCGGGCCAAGGGCCGCTTCACCGGCATCGGCATCGGCTTGTACGTCGAGCCGTCGGCGCTGGCCGGGAGTGTCTCGGCGACCGAGACGGCAACGGTGCGCGTCGAGCCGAGCGGCAAGGTCACTCTCATCATGGGCTCGGCGAGCCACGGCCACAGCCTCGAGACGACGATGGTCCAGGTCGTCGCCGATCAACTCGGCTGCGATATCGAGGACATCACCCTCCTCCAAGGCGACACGGCGGTGTCCCCGTTCGGTTTCGGCACCGGCGGGAGCCGCAGCGCGGTACTGGGCGGCGGCGCGGCGGCGGGCGCGGCGGCGCTGATCCGCCAGCGGGTGATCGAGATCGCCGCCCACGCCATGGAGGCCTCTCCCGACGACATGGACCTCGACGACGGAAAGGTCTTCGTCCGAGGAACGCCGGCCCGGTCGATGACGCTCGAGCAGGTGGCGCAGCTCGCCTACGGCGCGCCCCTGCAGCTGCCCGAATCCGTGCCGCCGGGATTGGAGGCGACGTATCGCTATCTGTCGCCCACCTCCGTCACGTGGTCGTTGGCCTGTCACATGTGCACGTGCGAAGTCGACGTCGAGACGGGCCAGGTCGAGCTGCTCCGGTACGTCGTGAGCGAGGACTGCGGCAACATGATCAACCCGATGGTGGTCGAGGGCCAGATCGCCGGCGGTGCCGTGCAGGGCATCGGCGGCGCGCTCTACGAGAACTTCGTCTACGACCCAGACGGCAACCCGTTGTCGACGACGTTCATGGACTATCTGGTTCCAACCGCCGCCGAAGTGCCGGTGATCGAGTACGGGCACGTCGAGACGCCGTCCGACAAGCCAGGCGGCTTTCGGGGCATGGGCGAAGGTGGAGCCATCGGCTCGGCCCCAGCGGTGCTGAACGCAGTCGCCGATGCGCTCGTGCCGCTGGGTGTCAAACGGGTTCCTCAGCCGGCGTCGCCGTCGGCGCTGCTCGAGGCGATCGCCGCCACCGCATCTCAGCCGATGTGACGAAGATCCACCGCCCCGGGTGGAAAACCGTCACTCGGCGTGGTGTGGCCGCTAGTTGGAGATACCCCAGCGCTTCAGGTTGTAGCACTCGATGGCGTTGCCCCGCAGCAGCATCCACGCCTCGTGTTCGTCGAGGCCGGCGTCGGCGATGATCTTCTCGGCGACCTCGCGGGAATGGGGGTACGTCGAGTCGGCGTGCGGGAAGTCGGTCTCGAACATGATCTGACTCATGCCCACCTGGTCGCGGTTGCGCACGCCCACCAGGTCGTTGAACACGCATCCCCAGATGCGCCCCACCACGTAGTGGCTGGGCGGCTCAGGCAGCTTCTGCTTGAGATGGTCGAAGCTGTCGCTCTTCTCCCACATGTCGTCCATGCGGGCGAGGAAGAAGGGCATCCAGCCCACTTGACCCTCGCTGAGAGCGATCCGCAGCGTCGAGAAGCGGTGGAGCGTGCCCGACATCAACCAGTCGCAGAAGGCGTGGATGGAGTTCTCGGCGTTGAGCGTCATCATCACCTCCCACGGCGCGTCCGGGGAGGTGATCGGCATCTTTGACGACGAGCCGATGTGCATGTTCACGACCGACTCGGTGTCCTGGCACGCCACCCACAGGGGGTCCCACCGGCCCGAGTAGATGCTGGGGAGGCCCAAGGCGACCGGCTGCTCGGAGAAGCAGATGGCGTGCGAGCCCTTGTCGGCGCAGCGCCGGACCTCCGCGGCGGCGAGCTCGGCGTCCCAGAGGGGGATGATCGTCAACGGGATCAGCCGCCCGTAGCCGTCACCCGCGCACCACTCGTCGATCATCCAGTCGTTGTAGGCCTGCACGCACAGCAGGGCGAGCTCCTGGTCCGAGCCCTCGAGGAAGGTCTGGCCGCAGAACCGCGGGAAGGTCGGGAAGCTGAGGCTGGCGTCGGTGTGATTGGTGTCGAGGGCGGCCAGCCGCTCGGACTGGATGTAGGCACCCGGCAGGATCCGGTCGTAGGTGACCGGCGCCAGGGCGTCCTCGTCGGCGTAGCCGCAGTGGGCGCCACCGCGGACCATCGGGTGCGTGCGTCCCTCGTAGGTCCAGACGTCGACCTCGCAGGTCCCCGGTCCCCCATCCTCGACCAGCTTCGACTTCCCCTTCTCGACCCACTCCACCCGAGCCGTGCGGCGACCCATCCGCGGACCGGCCTCCCGGTGCTTCGCCGGAAGGCGGTCCTGCCACACCGATGGCGGCTCGATCACGTGATCGTCGACAGAGATGATCTTGGGGATGGTCATGTCAGCCCTCCCGGCAACGTTCACGGTCAGGACGGAGCGATGCGCCGCTCACCGATGGGTTCGAACCAGGCCGTCAACGTACCCGGCGCGATGGCGTCGCTCGCCCGGACCCGCCCCGACCCGAGTGCTTCCATCAGCTTCGCCTGCGCGGCCGTGGCGTCGTCGGCCTCGGCTTCGTAGACGGCCGCGTACCGGTAGGTCGGCTCCTCCTGACCCGGCCCGAGAGCCGCCAACCGGTACCGCTGGGCCGCTTTGAAGCCGTCGACGGCGAGCAGGTCGTCCAGATGCTCTTTGTCGTACCAGGTGTTGAAGTCGTCCTCTCGACCTTCGACCGGGTTGCTCAGCACCATGAAGTGGAACGTCGTCATGACGCCTCGATGCTGGGCTCAGTCATAGCTTTACCGCGCTCGGTTCGGGGCAGGGCCAGTTGAAGAGCTTCTCGGCATTGGAGAAGGTCATCGCCTCGACTTCGTCCTCCGGTACGCCCTTGAAGAAACGCTCGGCCTCGGCCAGCGTGCCCGGCCACGGGCAGTTGGCGTGGGGGTAGTCCGCTTCCCACAGGATCTTGTCGAGTCCCACCTCGTGCCGGTTCTTCAGGCCGTAGTCCTCGTCGGGCATCATGCAGAACCACATGTTGCGATGGCACACCTCTGACGGGAGCAGGTCGTCGTCGCCACTCCACGAGTGGTGCAGGCGGAAGCGGGCGTCGGCCCGCTCCAGCGTGACGGGCACCCAGCCGATCCCGCCCTCGGAGTAGACCAGCTTGATGTCGGGGAACTTGCGCGGGACCGGGCTGTACATCATCGCCACGGCGTGCGTGATGGTCGGCACGAAACTGAGCGCGATCTCCATCGAGCCCGAGCTGGCACCCTCGGGGATCAGTGGCTTCCAACCGCTCGACCCGATGTGCATGCACACGGGAAGATTCGCTCCCTGGCACACCGACCAGACCGGATCCCACACGTCGGAGTAGTACGACGGAAGGCCGAGGTGGCTGGTCTCTTCGGGCATCGTGACCGCCCGGGCGCCCTTGGCGAGGCAGCGCTCGAGCTCCACCGCCGCCGCCTTCGGATCCCACAACGGCAGGATCACCATGGGCACGAACACCTCGGGCGCGGCAGCACACCACTCGTCGAAGAGGAAGTCGTTCCATGCCTGGACGCAGGCCGCGGCGAGCTCCTTGTCCTTGAAGCTCGCGAACGATACGCCGCTGAACCGGGGCACGGTCGGGAAGCAGAGGCTCGACGTCATGCCCTCGGCGATCAGGTCCTTGGCCCGCTCCTTGGGGTCGTAGCAGCCGGGGTGCATCTCGTCGTACCGGATGGGTACGAGGCCGAAGTCGTCGGCGCGGCCCACCGCAGCCAGCGCGCTCATGATGGTCATCTTCTGGTCCTCCAGCACCCACGACTCCACGCCGTCCTCTTCGACGACGTGCGGCGCCTTCTCGCGGAACTTCGCCGGCACCCGGCTGGACCACACGTCTCGCGGCTCGACGAGGTGATCGTCGGTGCTGAAGAGCTTCATGCGCTTTCCTTTCTCGAGCTCAGGCCCGACCGAAGAGGGCCATCTCCCAGTGGTGCGACCCGGCGCCCGCGTTGGCAGCGATGGCAACGGAAGCGTCCTTGACCTGCCGCGGCCCGGCCTGACCGCGCAGCTGCTTCACCGATTCGATCACTTTCATCGTCTGGGTCTGGAGGTGACACCAGGCGTACGACAGGAGGCCGCCGTCGGGGTTCGTGGGAACGGTGCCGTGAATGCTGAGGTCGTTGTCCGCCACGAACGGGCCGCCCTCGCCTTCCTTGCACAGACCGAGCGTCTCGAACTGACGGATCACCTCGAACGAGTTCGGGTCGTAGAGGCAGAACACGTCGATGTCCTCGGGTCCGACGCCGGCCTGGCCGAAGACCCGCTCGGCCGCCTTCTTGCCGATCTGGCCGACGTCGGCGTATATCGGCGGGTTGACGTAGTTCGCCTGCCGGATCTCATAGCCGGCCCCCAGCATCACGATCGGCTGCTGGCGAAGATCCCTCGCCCGCTCCAACGTCGTGAGCACGACCGCCGCGCCCCCCTGGGCGAAGATCGAGACGTCGAGCAGGTGGAACGGCGTGGCAACGAACGGCGAGCCCAGCACATCGTCGACGGTGTACGGACCCCGACCGGACATCACCGCCTCGGGATTGGCATGACCATGGTTGCGAATGGTGGCGGCCACCTTGGCCAGATGCTCCGGCTTGGTACCGAACTCGTACATGTGGCGTTGAGCGACCAAGGCATAGACCGTGACACCCCACGCGCCCCACGGATCGCTGAACTCGTGAAGGACGCGCCGTTCGGCGTCAACCCCTGCTCGACCGCCACCGATGACGACCGTCTCGCACAGCCCGGCATTGATCGCCGCCGCCGCGCTCACCACCGCCCGCACACCACCGGTCGCGCTCGGACCGTCGGCGATCCAGCCCAGTCCACCCCGGCCGAGGAAACGGCCCCACGACGCGACGTCGCCGATGAGCCCGCCGGGGCCCGGCCAGGTGACGGCGGCCCCGTCGACGTCATCGGGTGTGAGACCGGCATCCTCGAGCGCCCCGCTGACCGCCTCCCACGAGATGTCGAACGTGGTGCGGTCGAGGCTCTTGGCCTGCTCCGTCGCATACACACCGACGATCGCGACATCGCGCAAGCTCATGGCTGCCGCTCCGAACCGCCGTCGATCGGGGTGAACCGCGGCAGGCGCCGGCCGTCGGGCCCCTCCGTGAAGGCCACCTTCACCCGCATCCCGATCTGGACCTCGTCGGGGCTACAGCCGACGATGTTGCTCATCATGTGCCACCCGTCGTCGAGATCGATGGCGGCGACGACGTAGGGCGGCGGCAGGTCGGGTCGGAACGACCGGTGGACGACCGTGTAGCTGTAGATCGACCCGGTGCCATCACTGGGTTGCCATCGCCAGTCGTCGGCTCGGCACGTGGGGCAGATGGCTTCAGGAACGAAGAACCGCCGGCCGCACTGCTGGCACTCCTGGACGACGAGCTCGCCGCGATTGCAGGCATCCCAGAACGTGGCGTTCAGCTGGTTGGGAGCATCGGCGCTGACGAATACCGTCATCAGTGCATAACATAGTCATGGATTCGTTGATCCGTCAACCGGTCAGTCGCGGACGACTGAGTCACGCCCGGCCGAACAGCGACGTGGGCTTGGCGCCGTAGATCCGTTCCGGGCGCGGGCTGTTCGGATCGGTGCCGTTCACCTCGACGCGACCGTCAGGCGTGTCGTAGATGATCCGGTAGCTCGCGTCGAAGGCCGAGAAGATCTCGAAGGTCGTCGCGCCTTCCGGACCGGCGACGTGCGGCCCGTACATCTCACCCGGTCCGGAGACCATCACGTCGCCGGGCCGCAGGATGCGTCCCTGGCCCACGTCGAGGGTTCCTCGCGCCACGACCTCGAACCTGTGACACGGATGCGCGTGCTGGTTCACGCCTTCACCCGGAGCGATCTCCATCGCCAACGCCGTTGCCGGGTTCGTCCGCCAGTCGCCGAGCACGAAGTACGACAGGCGACCGCCGGCTCGGCGCTGCGCCTGGGGCACGTGCTGCAAGAAGTCCGGAGCCCGGTCCCAGAAGCTGTCGTCGTCCATGAAGTAGTACGTCGCCATCGTCTGCCTCCAGGTAGGTGTGAACGGTCGTCGGTGAACGTGAGATCAGGTCACGGCGAGATCACAAGGTTTCCGGCGCGGTGCTCTGCCATCGCGTTGCGGGTCCACGCCAGGTCGTCGGTGGCAGCCGCGGCCGCGGCGGCGTCGAGGTCGATGCCGTACACCCGGGCGGCGTTGGCCCCGAGGATCTTTCGCCGCGTCTCCGCCGTGATCTCCGGGTAGCCGTACTGGTCGCGGAGCTCGGAAGGGATCTGGAAGGCCACGAAGGCGTCGATGGCCGGCTGGGCCGGTCCGTACCAGATGCTGTCGGTCCCCCACATGATGTTGTCCTCGCCGACGGCGACGAGGAGCTTGCCCAGGACGTGGGCGGCCTCGATCGGGCGGCGGATCAGGGAGAACCACGTCGTACCCAACTCGGCGAAGACGTTCTCACCCGGCCCGATGCCGGCCTGGTGGAGCGACGCGATGAGCCGGTTGACCCCCTCGTCCAGCTTCTCGGGCGTGTACGGACCCTCGGGTGGGATGCCGGGGTGGGTCGGCGGCTCGTAGCCCGAGTGGTAGACGATGAAGGTCAGCTCGGGAAAGGCGCGGGCCACGGGTCCGATGTCGCGGGGCGATCCGTTGTCGACCATGCCGCTCAATCCCTTGTGGACGCAGACCGTTCGCACTGCGAGATCACGGGCGCGCTCGAGGAACGGCACGCCCACGACCTCGTCGTCGAGCATCCACGGATCGGTCCACCCGTCGAGGGTCGCGTTCATGCGGCCGAGCGTGTACACCTTCCAGCCCACGGGCTGGTAACGATCGCGCCAGGTCTCCATGGCGTCGAGCTGGCCCCGCTCGGCGGGAAGCACGACGGTGTGGGTGAACAGCCGGCCGGCCCCGCTCAGCCGTTCCACCAACTCGCGTACCTTCGACATCTGATCGTTGGTGACGAGGAGCTTGTCCTCGAACGGTGCCGAGGTGAGGACGGCCACCGTATTGGCGGTCTCGAGAAAGACGCACCGCACGTACTCGGCGAAGGTGTAGTCGGGCAGCCCCTCGAACCCGCGCCACCAGTCGGGCATCAGGGTGCGGTAGCCGTCGAAGGCGGCCGGCCGTCCCACCTGACCGAGCCCGTCTCCCAGGAAGTGGGTCTGGACGTCGACGACCGGACCGGGCGCCTGGAACGCCTCGGCCGCGGCCGCCTCGTCGGCCACAGACTCGGCCGAGACCTGGTAGAAGTCGGCACCCCATTCCCTGTTCAGCGCGGACAGACCATTCGCGGTCGCCAGCGCGCTCGCTCCGTAACTCGGAGCGGCCACCCCGAGCCGCTCAGCCACGGCAAGACCTGTGCCCGAGATGTCGCGCAGCACTCGAACATCCGCGCTCGTGTAGGGCAACGCCGGGTACTCGTCGGTGTGCAACTGCCGCATGAACATCGGCACCGTTGCTGCTCGACGGGCGCGCTGAGACTCCATGGGTACCCCTATCGGTGAAGCTACTTGGTGAGCACCATGTACTTGGCGGTCACGAAGCTCTGCCACTTCGACGGAATGTCCGTCGTCCCCAGGAGCTTCTTGGTCGTGATCCACTGGTTCGTGAGCCGGCAGACCGGCTGGCCGGTGGCGGTCTCGAGCACGAACTTCTGCAGGTCCTGCAGGGCCTGGGCCCGCTCCGGTGACCCGAGCGGCAGGGCGTTGGCCTTCTTCATCATGGCCTGCACGGTGGGCTTGGTCTCCGGACCGGCGAGGGCGTTGGGACCGAGCCAGAACTTCTGGATCGTCATGGCCGGATCGGCGAGCGGCGAGCTGGCCTGGATGAAGGAGTCGCGGTTCCCGCTGATGAACTGGGGCGATGCTTCGGCGAGGGCGAACGGAGTGATCGTGATGTTGAACCCGATGTCGCCGAGCTGTTGCTGGGCAATCTGGGCGACCTTGGTCTCGTTCGCTTGCGTGGGCGCGGCGATGACCTCCACTGCCGGCGTGGCTCCGTTGAGCGTCGAGCGCGCCGCAGTGGAGTCGTACGGGAACGGCACGTACCCCTTGACGTACGCCGCGCTCGACTCGTCGACGATCTGATCGGTCGGGGCGCACAGCACGAGGGCGTTGGCAGCGATGGTCTTGCGGTCGAGGCCGCTCAAGAACGCCTGTCGAACCGTTTTGTCGAGCCGGGTGTCGCGGAGGTAGATCCACAAGACGGCGTCGCTGGTGAGGAGGTTGATGTCGAATTGGTCGCCCAGCTGGGCCTTCACCTGGTTGGGGTCCGAGACGACCTGGCCGAAGTCGAAGGCGCCGGTGCGGAGCCCGTTCATGACCGTGTTGGGGTCGGTCACGATGGCCATGTCGAGTTGCTTGATCTTGAACGCGGCGGGATCCCAGTACGCGGCACCGGGGCGCCTCGTGAACACCACGTGCTTGCCCGGCTCGAACGACGTGATGTCGTAGGGCGTCGAGCCGGCCGCGGTCATCGAGAGATCGGTACCGGCGGCGATCGCCTTGGGGTTGATGACCGAGCCCGCGTGGGTCGTGAGCGTGTAGATCAACGTGACATTCGGTTCAGTGAGATCAATGCGAACCGTGTGAGGGTCGACCGCGGTGACGGCGGAGATGTTCGCCAAGTCGGCCTTGGCCGACGAGTCGGCCAGCGTGCGGCCACGATCCAGGCTCGCCTTGACGGCATTGGCGTCGACCGGCGTCCCGTCCGAGAACACGGCGCCGTCGCGCAGCTTGATCTCGACGCTCTTGAGGTCGTCGGAGAACTTGAAGCTCGTGCCGATGCCGGGCCGGATGTTCTTGTCCTTGTCGACCTGGAAGACCTGGTCGTAGACGTACTGGGACATGTAGTTCTGGCGCACCTTGTGCGGGTCGAGCGTGGCCTCGACGAACGGCAGCGCGAAGCGCGCCGTCGACTCGGTGTCGAGCTGCGCCTCCGGCACCGGTAGCGTCGGCAGGTCGACCAACACGTTCGACGCCGTTTTCGGCGCCTCGGTCGAGCTGGAGGCGGCGGCGCTGGAGGCCGGCGCAGCCGTCGTCGCCGCCCCTTCGCCGGTGCTCGTGCTGTTGTCCGAGCCGCACGCCGAAGCGATGACGGCAGTGGCGACGGCGATCGCGCCGACCCCGTGAGATAGACGCAGTTTCCCCATCGGCTCGTCCCCCCATGTGATGCCGTCCGAGCGCCGTCGGC
>JBKOXV010000006.1:0-9263 GCA_046725105.1 bacterium
CGCTGGAGCAGGCCCTCGACACCGTCGGCCTCGCCTACCGGGCGGAGAGCAGCTCGCTCGTGTACTCCACCCCCGAGATCCGCGCCTTGCTGCTCGCCGCCCATGCCGTCGACGATCCCACCAACGAACTGGCGGTCGTCAGCACCCTGCGCTCGTCGCTTTTCGGCTGCAGCGATGTCGACCTGTACGAGTGGGTGCAGCGGGGCGGCCGCTGGAACCCCGTGGCCGACCGTCCGGCGTCGGCCGAGGGCGTCGGGGACGACGACCCGGTGGGCGACGCCATGGCGACGCTGGCCCGGCTCATCGCCGAGAGGCCGTGGTGGTCGCCGAGTGAGCTGCTCGCCCGGCTCGTGGCCGTGCGCAGGCTGATGGAGCTGGGTGTCGAGAGTGGCCATCCGGTCGACCTGTGGCGCCGAGTGCGCTTCATCGTCGACCAGGCCCGGGCGTGGAGTGAGGCCGGAGGGTCGGGGTTGCGGTCCTATCTGCGCTGGGCCGGCCGCCAGCGGGCCGAGGGGAGCCGGGTGGCCGAGGTCGTGCTGCCGGAGACCGACCTCGACGCCGTGAGGATCATGACCGTCCACGCCGCCAAAGGCCTCGAGTTCCCGATCGCGGTGGTCTCGGGCCTCTCCACCCGGCCCAAGCGAGCGCCCGGTGGCGGGCGAGTCATCTGGACGGCCGACGGTCGCTACGAGCTCAAGGCCGGACGCGGCGTCACCACGGCGCACTACGACGACGCCGTCGCCCTCGACGAGCAGCTCGACCACCACGAGCGGCTCCGTCTGCTCTACGTGGCGTGCACGCGGGCGCGCGACCACCTCATCGTCTCGCTCCATCGCACCGCCGTCCACGACCGCGCCGAGACGCTGCAGTCGACGAGCGCCACCCTGCTCGCCCGGGCCGGCGAAGGTACGAGCCAGGTCACCCTCGACCGGGCGCCCGCCCAGCTGTCGCTGGCGCTCGCTGCGCCCGCGTCCCGAGCCGTCTGGGAGTGGGCCAACGTCGAGCGGTGGCGGGCCGAGCGGGCCCGGGCGCTCGAGGGCAGCGGGCGGTCCCGCACGGTCGCCGCCACCACCCTGGCCCACGACGCCGTACCCCGGGACGAGCCGGTCGACCCGGGCTTGGCCAAGGACGCCCGCGACCTCGAGCTGCCACCGTGGCAGAAGGGCCGGTACGGCACCGCCGTCGGGCGAGCGGTGCACGCTGTTCTGCAGACCGTCGACCTGGCCACGGGCGCCGGGCTGGCCGACGCCGCCGCCGGTCAGGCCGCCGCCGAAGGCGTGCTGGGACGGGAAGCGGTCGTCGCCGCGCTGGCCCGGTCGGCGCTGGCGGCGCCCGCCGTCATCGAAGCGGCCGGGTCGCCGCACTGGCGGGAGGTGTATGTGGCGGCGCCCATCGGCGACACGCTGCTGGAGGGCTACATCGACCTGCTGTACCGCACGCCCGACGGTCTCGTCGTGGTCGACTACAAGACCGACCATCTGCCCGATGAGCCCAGCGTCGACGCCCGTTTGGCCCACTACCGGCGCCAGGGCGCCGCCTACGCCCTGGCCGTGGAGCGGGTCACCGGGCTGCCGGTGACCCGGTGTGTGTTCGTGTTCTGTTCGCCCGGCGGAGCACGGCAGCGCGACGTGGACGATCTGCGGGCGGTGATGGCTTCGATTGCCGGCGATCTCGGGCCCGGCGAATCCCCCAGCCCACCCCGCGACCCGTGACGAGGAGGGTGTGCTTGAGGATCACGAGACCGAGGAGCACGGCGAACACGGCGCCGGCCGGGATCAGGAAGGCCTTGGCCACCTCGCCCCACTGGCCGTGCATACCGGCCAGCAGCGAGGTGTCGATCGGCGAGCCGTCGACATGACGGGTGTACACAGGGTCCTGCGGCGCGCAGGCGGCGAGCTCTTCACGCGGCTGGCGCACCTTGGAGATGAGCCGGTTCGACTCGGGGTCGGCGGCCGCCGCCACGAGGTAGCTGTCGCCGTCCTTCAGGAAGCGAGCGTCGTCATTGGCGCTGAAGTCGATGTCGGCGAGGTTGCCGGGGGCGGCGCCGTCACGGACCTCGGTGATCTTGAATCGCACCACGCCGGCGTCGGTCGAGCCCACCACCGTGCCCACGAACCGCAGCGCCACGGGTAGGGGGGCGGTGCAGCCCTGGGGGATCGTGGTGGGCGCCACGGTGGTGGCGTCGGGCGCAGGCGACGTGGGGGCGGGGGCCTCCTGGGCGCCGCTCGGGACGGCGATCAGGCCCACGACGACGGCCGTGGCGAGGACCGCCGCCGCCAGGGCCGCCGACGCCGCCAGGGCCGTCAGCCCAGCCACCCGCCGCATCGGCGCCTCCTAGCGCCCCTCGAAGCGCGGTGGGCGCTTGTCCAGGAAGGCGGCGAGCGCCTCGGCCGTGTCGGCGGTCGACCCGTTCACCGTCTGGGCCTTGGCCTCGTTCTCGAGCGCCTGTTCCAGGGTGACCTGGAAGGAGTCGTTCAGCAGGCCCTTGGTCTGGGCCAGGGCGATGGGCGGGCCGGCGGCCAGCTTGGTGGCCCAGTCGTCGACGAAGGCGTCGAGCTCGCCGGCGGGCACGACCCGGTTCACGAGGCCGAACGTCTCGGCCTCTTTGGCCGAGATGATGTCGGCGAAGAACGCCAGCTCCTTGGCCCGGTGCAGGCCGATCAGCCGGGGCAGGAGCCAGGAACCGCCGGCGTCGATGGTGAGGCCGCGGCGAGCGAAGATCTCAGTGAACCGGGCTTCGTCGGAGGCCACGATGAGGTCGCAGCCGAACGCCAAGTTGGCCCCGGCGCCGGCAGCCACGCCGCCGACCTTGGCGATGGTGGGCTGGGGCAGGCGGTGGAGGGCGAGGCAGACGTCGGCGACGTGGCGCATGTTGAAGAGCTGGTTGCGGGGCCGCTCGGTGACGCTGAGCCCGCGGGACAGGTCGGCGCCGGAACAGAAGGCGCCGCCTGCGCCCGTGAGCACCACGACCCGGTCGGCACCGTCGTTCTTGCCGATCTCCCGGAAGGTGGAAAGCAGCTCGTCCCACATGGTGGCGTCGATGGCGTTCTTCTTCTCGGGCCGGTTCATTGTGATGGTGACGATGCCCCCATCGGCCCGGCTGACGTCGAGAGTCTCCATGGGCCGGACGATACTGTCCGGGTGGGTTTCAACCCCTACCGCAAGATGCGGCGCCGGCGGTCCGACTACGTCTTCGTGGTCGCCGGTGTGGCCGTCGCCGTGGCCCTGGTCCTGTGGGCCCTGCTGGCGTGACGGAGGCGCGGGGCTGGGACACCGAGCTCGGCGACATCGAGGTCCGACGCGTCCCGCCGTACCAGGCCGTGAAGCGCTATCGGTGCCCCGGGTGCCAAGGCGACGTGCTGCCGGGATCGGGCCACTACGTCGTCGTGCCTCTCGTCGCGCCCGACGACCGCCGCCACTGGCATTACGCCTGCTGGGAGTTCCGCGACCGCCGCCGCTGATTCTTCGTCGCCGCCCTCCGCTTCCCTTCGATCGGCTCCTACTCGCTGCGCTCGGCAATCGGTTCTCCGACAGCCCGGCGGCGGACGGCCGAGCCGCACGCCGCCGCTCAGTGGTCTAGAAGGCGGCCTCGACGACCTCCACCACGCCACCGTCGACGGCAGCCACGTCGAAACGCACGTCGGTGCCGGGCCGTCGCTCGAGGGCGAGCCACTCGGCGGCGAGACGGCGGATCCGCGCCTGCTTGGCCCGAGTCACCGCCGCCGCGCCGCCACCGAAGTCGGCTGTCGTGCGGGTCTTCACCTCGCACACCACGACGAGACCGGGTCGCCCGACCACCAGGTCGAGCTCGCCGAAGTTGCAGCGCCAGTTCCGGGCCAGCACAACGAAGCCGTGCTGTTCGTACCACTGGGCCGCCAACGCTTCGCCGTGGGCGCCGAGGGCGCGCCGATCGTGTGCCACCCGGAAGTGTGTGCCGGCCAGACCGGCCAGCGGAACGGCCGTCCCCCTCCCGTTTCACGCTCGTTTGAGAACCGCTCAGGTTCTTGAACCAGCGTGAAACCCTGGGCGGCCTAGATCTCGCGGCCCGGGAGCTCCTCCACGTTCACGTCCTTGAACGTGACGACGCGAACGTGCGGCACGAACCGGCTCCGGCGGTACATGTCCCACACCCAGGCATCGATGAGCTCGACCTCGACGATGGGGCGGGTGCCGTCGCCGGCGACGTTCATCTTGACCTGGTTGGCCAGGTAGAAGCGGCGCTCGGTCTCGACGGCGTACCGGAACATGCCAGCCACGTCCTGGTACTCCTGGGCCAGCTGCAGCTCGCGGTCGGCCTCGAAGTTCTCGAGGTCCTCGGTGCTCACGAATCGACCCTATGCCCTGGCCCGGCCGGCGGCGCCTTCGCTGCCATGACCTGCGGTGATGCCGTCAGCGGTCGCGCTTTTCCTTGATCTTGGCCCGCTTGCCGATACGGCCCCGCAGGTAGTACAGCTTCGCCCGGCGGACGTCGCCCCTGGTGACGACCTCGATGCGGGCGATGATCGGCGAATGGACCGGGAACGTGCGCTCCACGCCGACCTGGAAACTGACCTTGCGAACGGTGAAGGTCTCCTGCAGGCCCGACCCCTGTCGGGCGATGACGTGGCCCTGGAAGATCTGTACCCGCTCGCGGTTGCCCTCCACCACCCGGACATGCACCTTCAACAGGTCGCCAGGACCGAAGTCGGGGATGTCGGTTCGGAGGCTCACCTGGTCGACGATGTCGGTGGGCTTCATGGCGCGCGGTGCTCCTGGGCGGCGTCGGGGAACGAGACAGGATAGGCGGCCTCGGGGATCGATTCCAAGAGCGCGGCCTCCTCGGCGGTGAACCCGCCCCGGGCCGCGACCAGGTCCGGGCGCTCCCGCGCCATGCGATGCAGGGCCTGGGCGCGCCGCCACGTCGCGACCCGGGCGTGGTCGCCCGAACGTAGGACGGCGGGCACCTCCCATCCCCGGAACCGGGCGGGCCGGGTCCAATGGGGCGCTTCGAGGAGTCCTTCGGACCCGAAGGACTCGTCGTCGACCGAGGCTTCGTTGCCCATCACGCCGGGCACCAGCCGGGTCACGGCTTCGATCACCACACAGGCAGCCACCTCGCCGCCGGCGAGCACATAGTCGCCGATCGAGAGCTCGTCGTCGACGAGGTGGTCGCGCACCCGCTGGTCGACACCTTCGTACCGCCCGCACAGGAGGCTGAAGCCACCCGACGCCGCCAGCTGGCGGGCGAGGGCCTGGTCGAGCCGCCGCCCGCCCGGACCGAGCAGGTACAGCGGCCGGGGCGGGTCAACGGCCTCGACCGACGCGAAGATCGGCTCTGGTCGCAGCACCATGCCGGCGCCGCCACCGAACGGAGCGTCGTCGACCGTGCGGTGCACGTCCGTGGTGTGATCGCGCAGATCGTGGCAGCGGAGGTCGAGCCGGCCCGTGTCCCGGGCCCGGCCGAGGAGGCTCTCGGCGCAGAAGCGGTCGACGAGATCAGGAAAGATCGTGAAGACGTCGATCCGCACGCGCCGAGGGTAGATGCGATCGGCGGCGTCCGGCTTCGCCGTGCGCCGCCGGGCGGCGGGAGAACCGATTGCCGAGCGGCGCGAGCAGGAGCCGGCGGAAGCGAAGCGGAGGACGACGACGCAGATTCAGCGGCTCAGATACGACTGGCCCCGGGGCGACAGCCGGTAGCCGATCCGCAGGCTGATCGTGAGCCCGAGTGCCTTCAGCTTTCGCACGTCCAGCTTGAACGGCACCGTCTCGCGGCCGAACGAGGCGGCCAGGTCCGGCGCCCGCACACCGGGATGGTCGGCGATGGCTTGGAGCGTGGCCCGGGTCCACGGTCCTGACGGGCTGGCCCGATCGAGGCGGCCGAGGCGACGGTCGATGTCGGCGACGTCGGCGGCGGACAGCGTGGCGTCGGACGCCAGCACGTCGCGCTCGTCGGGTTCCGTGACGGCGTGGAAGCGGACCCGGAACACCGGGAGCTCGGCCGGACCGCGCAGGGCGGCCATCAGCGCGGCGGCCGACGGCTGGCCGGCCCGGTGGGCCTCGTCGTCGGTGATCTCGTCGGGCGTCACGACATCGACAGCATCCACCTCGAGGCGTCCGGCGGCGGTGCGATAGCGATGGCCGACGACGGCCTGGCTCCGCTTCCACCGGCGGAACGTGAGGTCGACGGCGCCCGCGGCGATGGGCTGGCGGTACTTCGCCTCGAACAGCACGGCCTTCAGTCGAACAGGCCGTCGGGCGGGTCGATGACTGTGACGCCGCCCGCGCACGAGACCACGAACACCGACGGCACCAGGGCGCCGCTGTCGAGCACGAGCTGATCGTGAGCCGGGTTGGCCTGCACGCTGACGACCTTTCCCCGCTCGGTGCCGTCGGTCTCTCGAACCACCGAGCCGATGAGCTCGTGCACCCACACCGCCTCGGGGTCGTCGATGGCGTGGGCCCGAAGCACGGTGCCGATCAGGGCCTCGGCGCCGGCCCGATCATCCACGCCCTCGAAGGTGACGAGGTACCGGCTCTGATGCGGCCGCGACGCGACCACCGTGAGCGGTCGGCCGTCGGTTTGCAACCGCGAGCCCGGGCCCACACGGTCGACGCGGTCGGTGACGAGCTCGACCACGACTTCGCCCCGCAGGCCGTGGGGCCGTACGACGTGCCCGACTTCGAGCAGCAAACCGCTCTCAGTCGACGAAATCGACGTCGACGGCAACGTTGTCGCGCGTGGCCGCGGCTCGCACGACGGTGCGAATGCTCTGGGCGGTGCGGCCTCGTTTGCCGATGAGGCGGCCCATGTCGCCCGGTGCGACCCGTACTTCGAGGGTGATGCCGCGCCGGCCCTCGACGGCCTCGATGGTGACAGAGTCGGGCTCGTCGACGAGGCTGCGCACGACGTGATCCAGCACGGCGGTGGCCGTCGGCGCCGGGATCAGGTTCGCCGTGTCAGGAGTCTCCGTCATGTGCCCTTGAACTCCGACCAGGCGCCGGAGATCTCCAGCAGCTTCTGCACCCGCTCGGTGGGTTGGGCGCCCTGACGCAGCCACTTGAGGACCTTGTCGTTGTCGATAGTGACCGTCGACGGCTCGTTGCGGGGGTTGTACTGGCCGACGATCTCGATGAAGCGACCGTCGCGCGGCGAGCGGCTGTCGGCTGCCACGACGCGGTAGGACGGCTGCTTGGTCTTGCCCACGCGCATGAGGCGCAGCTTCACTGCCATGTTCTCGCTGTCTCCTAGTTGAGGCCGGGGAACCCGGGGGGCAGCTGCGGCACCATGGGCCGGCCCTTGCCCTTCTTCTTCATCTTCTTGGTGCCCAGGCCACCGGTCCGCTTCATCAGCTTCTGCATCTCCTGGAACTGCTTGACGAGCCGGTTGACCTCGCCGGTGGTGGTGCCGCTGCCGGTGGCGATGCGGAGGCGGCGGCTGCCGTTGATGATCTCGGGCCGGCGACGCTCGTCGAGCGTCATCGAGTTGATGATGGCCTCGACCGGCTTGATCTGGTCGTCGTCGATCTGGGCGTTCTTCAGCTCCTTGGGCATGCCCGGCAGCATCCCGACGATGCTCGAGAGGGGGCCCATCTTCTTGAGCTGCTGCATCTGCTCGAGGAAGTCGTCGAGGGTGAACTCGCCCTCCATGAGCCGGGTGGCAGCCGCCTCGGCCTGGTCCTTCTCGTAGACCCGCTCGGCCTTCTCGATGAGGGTGAGCACGTCGCCCATGCCGAGGATGCGGCTCGCCATCCGGTCGGGATGGAACTGCTCGAAGGCGTCGAGCTTCTCACCGGTGGACGCGAAGGCGATGGGTCGACCGGTGACGTCCTTCACGGACAGCGCCGCCCCGCCTCGGGCGTCGCCGTCGAGCTTCGACAGGATGACGGCGTCGAGCTCGAGCGTCTGGTGGAAAGCGTCGGCGGTGGCCACGGCGTCCTGGCCCGTCATGGCGTCGACCACGAGGAATGTGTAGTGGGGCTGGGTGCGATCGGCGATGCGCCGCACCTGGTCCATCATCTCGGCGTCGATGGCGAGGCGACCGGCGGTGTCGACGACGACGACGTCGCGCCCCAGGCGGCGGGCCTCGTCGAGGCCGCGACCGGCTGTCTCGACCGGATCGCCCGGTTGCGAGAACACGGGGACGTCGATCTGGCGGCCGAGGGTGCGGAGCTGCTCGACGGCGGCCGGCCGCTGGAGGTCGGCGCCGACCAGGAGCGGCTGGCGCCCCTGTTGCTTGAACCACCGCGCCAACTTGGCCGAGTTGGTGGTCTTGCCCGAGCCCTGCAGGCCGGCCATCAGGACGACGGTGGGGGGCCGCGGGGCGTAGGTGATCTTGAGCGTCTCGCCACCCAGGGCGTTCACCAGCTCCTGGTTGACGATCTTGATGACCTGCTGGCTGGGGTTCAGCACCTCGGAGCGGGTCAGTCCGATGGTCTGCTCCCGGATGCGTTCGACGACGCCGCGGGCCACGGCCACGTTCACGTCGGCCTCGAGGAGGGCGCGGCGGATCTCCCGCAGGGCCTCGTCGACGTCCTGCTCGGACAGCCGACCCTTGCCCCGCAGCCGCTTGAAGATGCCTTCGAACCGGTCGGACAGTGCGTCGAACATGCGGCTGATCAGGCTACCTGAGCGCCTGCTGGCACCGTGCGGCGGCGCCGACAAGAACGCTTCCTGTCACCGGATCGTGCGGTTATCGCACTGTCACGTGACAAGAACGCAGATAATCAGCCGAACCAGGCCCGCTGGACCGTTCCGGCCGAGACGGCGACGTTGATGCGCTCGGGGTTGTAGTCCTGCGTGAGGAGCAGTTGCTCGCCGTCTCGCTCGGCCACCCGGAACGCCCACCCGTGCTGGGCCGCCCGCGCCGCCGCGTCGGCCTCGGACAGGCCGACGAGCTGCTGGCTCGCCTCGGGATCGGGCGGGCAGACCGACCCTGTGCCGGACTGCGTGCAGAGCCCGGGCATCGGCGCCGTCGGGTCGACGCCGATGGGTGGCTTCGGGACGACCGAGGCGGCGGGCACCGTCGTGACCGCGGGCGCCACGGTCGTGGTCGTCGCACTCGTGGGCCGGTCGGTCGCCCGACCGCAGGCGGAGAGCCCGAAGGCGACGAGGGGCACGAGCGCCAGGCCGAGGAGACCGCGTCTCATGACCACTTCGACGGCGCCAGCGGCGCCCCGGTTCCCGCCATCAGGCGAATAGAGCGTCGACGAAGTCGTCGGGATCGAACGGCACGAGATCGCCCACTCCCTCGCCCAGGCCGACCAGCTTGACGGGCAGGCCCATCC
>JBKOXV010000002.1:0-6209 GCA_046725105.1 bacterium
GGCGGCGGTGGGCGCGACGTCGTAGACCTGCACCGCCATCGTGCCCTCAGTCGCCGCCCGGGCCACGAGCACGTCGAGACCGTTCACAGCGAGGGCGCCGGCCACTCGCGCCACGAGGCCGGGCCGGTCGGGCGCCACCACGGTCAGCCGCCGTCCTTCGGCGCTGACCGTCACGCCGCCTCGCGCCAGGGCGGCCCGGTGCTCGGGCGCCGGAAGGCTCGGCGCTAGGAGTGGTGTCTCGCCCTCGAGCCGAGTTGCCACTCGGGCCACGAGCGTGCGCACGAGCGTCGCCTTCCACGGGTTCCACGCCATGGGACCGGTCGCCGTGCCGTCCGCCTCGGCGAGCGCCGCCAGGAGCTCGAGGAGCTCACGCCGGCCGATCACGGCGGCCACCCCGTCGATCGTGGCCGGGTCGTCCAGGTCGCGGCGCGTGGCGACGTCAGGCAGGAGCAGGTGATGTCGCACCAGTGCGACGAGCGTCGCCACATCATCGGCGTCGAAACCCATGCGCGCCGCCACCGTTGCGGCCGTCTCGGCGCCGAGCTCGATGTGGTCGCCCGGCGCCGCCTTGCCGAGGTCGTGCAGCCACGCCGCCACCAGCAGGAGATCAGGACGCCGCACGTCACGCGTCAGCGTCGCCGCCGCCGCTCCCGCCTCGAGCAGATGCCGGTCGACCGTGAAACGGTGGTAGCTGTTCCGCTGCGGCTTGGAGCGCACGGCTTGCCATTCCGGCAAGACTCGCGTCAGCAGCCCGTGATGATCGAACAACTCGAGGACCCCGATGGCGTCGGTCCCGCAACCGAGGAGCCCCACGAAGGCGGCGCGGGCGTCGGGGGGCCACGGGTCTCCAACCGGTGGAGCCTCAGCGACGAGGCGGTCCAGCGTGGACCGGGCCACGAGCGCGCCGGTCGTTGCGGCGGCTTCGGCGGTGCGCAGGATCACAGTCCGGTCGCTCGCCACGTCGTGGGCCGCTACGAGCGTTACTTCGCCGTCTCGCAACACGAGGCCCGGGCCGAGGGTCCGGTCGGCGCTGACCCGACGGCCGCGCGGTCCAGCGGCCCACGAGCGGGATCGGCGCCACCAGTCGTCGCCCACGACGGCGATGGTCCTGCCGGCCGCGGCGACGTTGGCCATCAAGGTGTCGGCGTCGGTGCCGAGCGCGGCGGCCACTGCGTCCTGCTCCTGCAGCGTGAGCCGGTCGGTGGCGCGACCGGTGGCCCGCTGCAACTCGACCCGGGCGTCGAGCAACGTGGCGCGCGCTTCGGTGAGGCTCGGATCGGCGTCGGTGGCGAACCCGGTGATCAGCGCCACCGCCGTCAGCGCGTCCAGGTCGCGAAGGCCGCCGCGCCCCTCCTTCAAGTCCGGTTCCAGGAGAAAGGCCACCTCGCCCGAGCGGGCATGACGCGCCGTCACCATCGCGTCCAGCGTGTCGAGGCGGCGTCGTGCGTCGGAACGCCACCAGGCGTCGATTCGCCGCGACAGGTCGGCGAGGAGGGCATCGGAGCCCGCGATGCGTCGTGCCGTGAGCAACCCGAGCGCCGCCTTGAGGTCGCCGGTTGCCACGGCCACCGCCTCTTTCACGGTGCGAACACTGTGATCGAGGGACACGCCGGCATCCCAGATCGGATACCAGATCCGGTTGGCCACGTCGGCGATGTCGCGCCGCCCACCGTGCAGCAGGACGACGTCGAGGTCGCTACCGGGACACAGGTCGCCGCGGCCGAATCCGCCCACGGCCACAAGCGCCACGTCGGGCTCGTCGCCCAGCAGGCCGGCCAGCCACCGGTCGGCCAGAGCGGAGTACGCGTCGCAGAACCGCCGACCGTGCAGCGACGTGTCGGCCAGGAGGGCGGCCCGCTCAGAGCGCGTCGGCGCCCCTCTCACCGGTGCGGATCCTCACCGCCGTGTCGACCGACGTGACCCAGATCTTGCCGTCGCCGATCTTGTCGGTACGGGCGGCGCCGACGATGGCGTCGACGATCTCGTTGGCTTCGGCGTCGTCGGCGAGCACCTCGAGGCGGATCTTGGGTACGAACGCGACCTCGTACTCCGCACCCCGGTAGACCTCGGTATGGCCTCGTTGGCGTCCGAATCCCTGGACGTCGCTGACGGTCATGCCGTGGACGCCCACGGCCTCCAGCGCCTCGCGGACGTCGTCGAGCTTGAAGGGCTTGACGATGGCGGTGATGAGCTTCACGGCAGCCTCCCGATGCTCCCCGACTCCACGAGGTTGTACGCCGTTTCGGCGTGCTGGGTGGTGTCGAGCCCGACCACCTCGTCCTCCTCGCTGACCCGAAGCCCCAAGGTGAGGTCGATGGCCTAGGCGATCAGGAACGACAGCACCAACGAGTACCCGATCGTCGCGCCGACGGCGATGAGCTGGTTCCCGAGGAGCCCGGTGTCGCCGCTCGCGAACAGGCCACCGAAGCTCTCTTCGGCGAAGTAGGCGAGCAGCACGCTGCCGACGATGCCACCGACGAGGTGGACGCCGACCACGTCGAGCGAATCGTCGTAGCCGAAGCGGAACTTCAGCGAGATGGCGAGGTAGCACAGTGCTCCGGCGATGGCGCCAATCGCAATTGGTGACATCCCCGACACGTATCCGGCGCAGGGTGTGATGGCGACGAGACCGGCGACCGCCCCCGAGACGGCGCCGAGCGTCGTGAAATGGCCCGTCTTGATCCGCTCGACGACGAGCCAGCCGATTGCCGCTGCCGCCGCGGCCAGGTTGGTGTTCATGAACGCCTGGGCGGCGAGGTTGGTGGCGCCGAGCGCCGAGCCGGCGTTGAAGCCGAACCAACCGAACCACAGGATTCCGGCGCCGAGCACGGTGAGCGGCAGGGAGTGGGGCAGCATCGCTTCGCGGGGCCACCCGCGCCGCTTGCCGAGGACGAGCACACAGGCCAAGGCGGCGATGCCGGCGTTGATGTGGACGACGGTGCCGCCGGCGAAGTCGAGGGCCCCCCGCTCGAACAGCCAGCCGGTCGGGCTGAACACCCAATGAGCGACGGGCGCGTACACGATCACGAGCCAGACGCCCAGGAAGATCATCCACGCGGAGAACTTCATGCGGTCGGCGATGGCGCCCGTGATGAGGGCGGGCGTGATGATCGCGAACATCATCTGGAAGGCGCAGAACACCAGTGGTGGGATCGTGAGGGCGAGCGCCCCGGTGTAGCCCGGTATCACGGTGGCCTCGTTGGCGACGTCCTTCAAACCGGCGAACGCGAAGTCGCCGATGAATCCGTTGGCGTCGCCGAAGGCGAGGCTGAACGCCACGAACGCCCACAGGACGCTGACGATGGCCATCGAGATGAAGTTCTGCATGAGCATGTCGAGCACGTTCTTGGCCCGGACCATGCCGCCGTAGAAGAAGGCGAGGCCGGGCGTCATGAACAGCACGAGAGCGGCCGACGCCAGCACCCAGGCCGTGTTGCCGGTATCCATGAGGCGACAGACTTCTGAGAGGTTGTTTCCGCCCTGTCACTCGAATGTTTCTGCTCCATGAACCGGAGACGACGGCGTCCTCGGGCGCCGGGCCGGAACTGCGGACAGCTATGTACCGCCGCGGTACGCAGGCGACGCGGAATGCGGCGCCGTCGAGACAAGGCCAGGGTCCAAGTTGCCCGGGCGGTGACGACGTGCCACGCTGGGCCGACGGTCACGGATAGTCGCTGTTACAGCACTGTCCGGAGTGGATAGGGGCGGGAGTGGCGATCATGGAGCTCTTCGGACGGGCGGCGTGGTGGCTGCCGCGGTGGCTCGGCTGGCTACCGCACCTCGACCTCGACGGCCCGGTGGACAGGCCGGCTCAGGCCGAGCGGGCGACGTACTGAGCGAAGAACCCGTCCTCGGAGTAGGCGGCGTCTTCGATCGTGAAGCCGCAGCGTCGCAGCATCTCCTCCAGCAGCCAGGTGTATGTGGAGTGCTCGTCGCGGACGTGCTCCTCCAACTCCGCTCTCGTCCAGCCCCGGTCGACGTCGTCGTCGCCCGTTGCGCACCACGCTTCGATCCGGCGCTCGGCGTCGGCCGGCTCGAAGCGGTAGACGACGTCCCACAGGCGGAGCCGGCCGGCGGGTCGCAGCATTCCGTGAACTCTCGTCAGCGCGACGGCCTTCCAGAAGTCCGGGAGATGGTGGAGGGCGTAGCGCGAGTAGACGACGTCGGCAGGCGGCCCGGCGTGCTGGTAGCTGAGGAAGCCGGCCGCCACGATCTCGACGTTCGTGAGCCGGGCGGCGCTGGAGTTGGCCCGCAGCTGTTCGCGCATCGGCGGCGAGATGTCGACGGCGACGACGCGAGCGACATGCGGCGCGACCGCCAATGTGAACTGGCCCGTGCCCACACCGAGATCGACCACGACGGCATCCGCGTCGAGCCCGAGGCGCTGGAGGAGGGCGACTTCCCCCGCTGCCCCGGCATCCTCCTTCGAGTCGTACCGACGGACGTGCCCGACGTCGAGGTTCTCGCGGCCCGCCGTCACCAGTTCGTCGGGTCGCCAACCGGCGGCGGCGTTCACGCCAGCTCGACCAGCCGCCGGCGGTAGTGGCCAGCCATCGTCTCCCCACCGTGCCCCTCGCCGTCGACGATGACGAGCTCGCTACCGGGCCACGCCATGTGGACCCGCCACGGGGCGTCGAGCGGACTGCTGAGGTCGAAGCGCCCGTGCACGAGGAGCCCCGGAATCCCGGCCAGCCGCTCGGCGCGGCGGACGATCTCGTCGGGGGCGAGCCACGAGTTGTAGCGCCAGCAATGCGTCACCTGCCGGGCGAACGCCAGGCGGAACCGGGCGTCTTCGTCGCACAGCGCCGGCCTCGCCCCCGGCGTCGCCGACATGTGAGCGTCCTCCCACCGGCACCAGGCCAGGGCGGCGGCGTGGTGGACGGCGGGATCGGGATCCATCAGGAGCGTGTTGTAGGCGTCGACGAGGCGGACGCTGCTCAGTGCAGGTGGGACGTGATCTCGGAAGGCGCGCCATTCGGCGGGGAAGAACCGCCCGGCGTGCACCGTGAGCCAGTCGATGTCGTCGGCGGTGCCAGTGCTGACGGCCGCCACCACGACGGCCAGCACACGATCGGGATGACGCTCGGCGTACGCCAGCCCGAGCACCGATCCCCACGACGCACCGAAGACGATCCACCGGGCGATCTTGAGGTGCTCGCGCAGCTGCTCGATGTCGCCGACGTGATGGTCCATGTCGATGCTCGTCCACGAGACGCCGTCGTCGGCGGCGTACGGCGTGCTGCGCCCGGCGGCGCGCTGGTCGAACAACACGGCCCGGTGCCGCGTCGGATCGAAGTTCCGCCGCCACCCGGGCGAGCACCCCGAGCCCGGGCCGCCGTGCAGGCCGACGACCGGCGTGCCGTCGGGAGCACCGACCTGCTCGTAGTAGAGGACGTGGCCCTCGCCCACGTCGAGCCGGCCGGCATCGAAGGGCTCCAACCCGTCCGTCATCGGCTCAAGTATCTCCGACTATGGTCCCGGGAACTGGCGTACGAGTGCGGGCGCGGAGAGGGAGGTTCACGCAGTGAAGCGTGTCGCAATCGCAGTTCTTCTGGCGGCGGCGGTGGTGGTGGCGGCGGTAGCCCCGGCCGGTGCCATCACCGGTGGCGAGCTCGACGGTGAGCGCCACCCGAACGTGGCGATGATCGTCTTCTACCTGCCTGACGGGCGGTTCCGGTGTTCGGCGACCCTCGTGTCGCCCACCGTCCTGGTCACGGCGGCGCACTGCACCGAGGGTGTTCGTGGCAAGACCATCGTCACCTTCGACTCGGCGGCGCCGGCGGTGACACCCCGGGCCGCCGACGACAAGGGCGACGGCATCTCGCAGACCGGGTACATCGCCCCGGTGTCAGGGTGGCTGACCGGCACACCACATCCTCATCCGCTGTTCGACGGTGAACTGCAGTTGAACGACCTCCACGACGTCGGGGTGGTCGTCCTCGACGCTCCGTACACCGGCGCCGCGCCGGCGGCCCTACCGCCGCTCAGCTACCTCGACGGGCTGTCGCAGGGCAACGGCGGCCTCGGCAAGGAACTGTTCACCCTCGTCGGATACGGCGTCTTCTTTGAGAAGCCGGCCGACGGGCCACAGAAGCCGGTCGCGGTCAGCGACCGCGTTCGCCGCTTCACCGAGGCCGTCGGCCAGAACGTCACGTCGCAGGTGCTGAAGCTGGCGGAGAACGAGAACGACTCGCGTGGCGGTGGAGGAT
>JBKOXV010000041.1:0-8932 GCA_046725105.1 bacterium
GGGTAGATCGCGCCGACGGGGCAGACGTCGGGCTGATAGCACGCGGTGCACGAAGTGCATTCCTCGGTGTTCACGTACAGGAGACTGTCGCCGAAGAGGGCGATGGTGTCCGGGTTGGGGGCGTGCGTGTTCTCGATCACTCCGCTCCCGGCCTCCGCTTCGGAACGGAGCTGGTTCGTGCCAGGATCGAACTCGTAGATGCACTGGACCGGGCACACGTCGACGCAGGCGCGGTCCTTCACGTCGATGCACGCCTCGGTGATGATGGCGACTCCGGTCATGGTCAGCTCCTGAGGGACTGTTGGTGACGAAACGCGTCGAGGAGGCTGCCTTGTAGGACGACGTCGATTTGCCGGGCCGTGAGGCCATGCTTGAGGGCGTAGGTTTCGCGCCTCGTGTCGTTGGCCACCTCGACTGTGTCGCCCTTCCGCAGTTGGGTGGCCGTGTCGGTGACGGTGAGCACGTCGCCCGGCTGGATTCGGTCGTAGTCGGCGGCGTCGACGAACGTCAGGGCGAGCACGGCGAAGTTGAGCAGGTTCTGGCGGTGGATCCGAGCGAAGCTGCGGGCCAGCACGGCGCGCAATCCGAGGTAACGGGGGACAATGGCGGCATGCTCGCGGCTGGAGCCCTGGCCGTAGTTCCATCCGCCGACCAACACGTGGTCGCCGGCGTCGTGGGCCCGCTCGGCGTAGGTGCTGTCGATCGCGTCGAAGGCGAAGGCGGCCATGGCCGGGATGTTGCTGCGGTAGGGGAGCACGCGGGCGCCGGCCGGCATGATCTCGTCGGTGGAGACGTCGTCGCCCACCTTGAGCAGCACGGGTCCGGACAACCGGTCGGGGAGCGGATCGAAATCGGGGAGCGACACGATGTTCGGGCCCTTGTCGAGCTCGATCGAACGCCCGGTCGTGGCCGGGCGGACCAGCATCTCGGTGTTCACGTAGCGGCGGGACGGTGGCTGGTAGAGCGGGTACGGGAAGTCGAGGTCGCGCGGGTCGGTGATGACGCCCGTAAGGGCGGCGGCCGCCGCCGTCTCCGGGCTGCACAAGTAGACCTGGTCGTCCTTCGTGCCTGACCGTCCCGGAAAGTTGCGAGGAAAGGTGCGCAGGCTCGCCTTGCCGGTGGCCGGTGCCTGGCCCATGCCGATGCAGCCGTTGCAGCCGGCCTGGTGCAGCCGGGCGCCGGCGGCCACGAGCTGGCCCAACCAGCCCTCGGCGGCCATCGCCTCGAGGATCTGGCGCGACGTGGGGTTGACGTCGAACGAGACCTGCGGATGGGTGTGCCGACCGCCCACCATCATCGCCGGCACGGCGAAGTCGCGCAGGCCCGGGTTGGCCGACGAGCCGATCACTACTTGGTAGACGTCGCGCCCCGCCACCTCCCGGACCGGCACCACGTTGCCGGGGCTGGACGGGCAGGCGATGAGGGGCTCGAGGGCGGAGAGGTCGATCTCCTCGTCGAAGTCGTACGCGGCGCCCGGGTCGGCGGTCAGCTCTCGCCACTCACCCTCCCGCTCTTCGGACGCGAGGAACCGTCGGACCTCGTCGTCGGACGGGAACACGCTGGTGGTGGCGCCGAGCTCGGCGCCCATGTTGGCGATTACATGGCGATCCATCGCCGACAAGTGGGCGAGCCCCGGTCCGTAGTACTCGAGGATCGTGCCGACGCCGCCCTGCACGCCGTGGCGGCGCAACATCTCCAGGATCACGTCCTTGGCGCTCACCCAGGCCGGGAGCTCGCCCACCAGGCGCACGCCCCGGATCCGGGGCATGGTGATGTAGAAGGGCTCGCCCATCATCGCCAGGGCGACCTCGAGGCCGCCGGCCCCGATGGCGAGCATTCCCAAGGACCCCGCCGCGCACGTGTGGCTGTCCGAGCCGAGCAGCGTCTGGCCCGGGACGCCGAACCGCTGCATGTGCACGGGATGGCTGACGCCGTTGCCGGCCTTGCTGTACCACACACCGAACCGCTGGCAGGCGGTGTACAAGAAGATGTGGTCGTCAGCGTTGCGGAAGTCCGCCTCGAGCAGATTGTGGTCGACATACTGGGCCGACAGCTCGGTGCGGACGCGGTCGAGGCCGGCGGCCTCCAGCTCGAGCATCACCATCGTGCCCGTGGCGTCCTGGGTCAGCGTCTGGTCGACCCGTAGGCCGACCTCGACGCCCGGCGTCATCTCGCCTGATACGAGATGGTCAGCGACCAACTTCTGGGCGACATTCCGAGCCATAGGGGTACACGCATCTGTACCCGGCCCGGCGGCCGGCCAACCGAGTAGCGGCTGTGTTGCCGGCGACACCGGGCTGGCCGGCCGCGTTGGCGTCAGGCCGCCCGCACGACCAGGCCGATGCCGCCGGGTGTCTGTTGCACGTCGAGCACTTTGTCGTCGAGCTCGTCGGCGAGCGGTGCGGCAATGCAAAGGGGAATGCCCTCGCTCTCGCCGACCTCGTCGCCCGCCGGCTCGGCGTCGACGAATGCCAGGCGCAGCGCCGAGCTGTCGTGGTCCCCCGATCCGCGCTCGATGCGCAGCGTCGCCCGTTCGGGGACGCCTTCGTCGGCCCGGGCCTGGCGGATGAGCGTGGCCGCATCGTGGGCGGGCTAACCGGGCCGACCCTTTTCTTGTCACGCGATTGAGCGGTTTTCGCACAGCCGCGTGACGAGAAACGAGGCTTATATTATATGCGTGACTGCGAAGGTAGTACGCGAGGAGGTCTCGCCACAGCAGCTGGACGCAGCGACGATGACGCTGAAGCTCTTGGCGGATCGGACCCGCCTGCACATCGTGTGGGCCCTGCTCCACGGCGAGCATTCGGTGGGCGCGCTGGCGGCACACGTGGGTGTGGCGCCGGCGGCGGTGTCACAGCACCTGGCCAAGCTGCGGCTGGCTCACCTGGTGCGGACGCGTCGGGAGGGGAACCACATCTTCTACGCGGCGGAGAACGAGCACATCCTGCGGCTGGTGACAGAAGCACTCTTCCACGCCGACCACATCACCTCGCCGGTGCCGGCTCATCATCCCGCGGCGAGGCGCACCGCGTCGTGAGCACGGTCCACGACCACGGACACGACCACCACGGTCATGACCACGACCATGACCATGACGATGGCCATCAGCACGGTGACGATCACAGTGGACGTCGCCATGGCGGCCTGCGAGGCGCGCTGGCCGAAGTGTTCCGCCCGCACAGTCACGACGCCCCTGACCGCATGGATACGGCGTTGGAGGCCAGCGAGCGCGGCATGCGGGCGGTCAAGATCTCCTTCGTCGCGCTCATGGCGACGTCCGTCGTCCAGGTCACCATCATCGTGGCGACCGGCTCGGTGGCGCTGCTCGCCGACACGATCCACAACTTCTCCGACGCCCTGACGGCGGTGCCCCTGTTCATCGCCTTCCGGCTGAGCCGCCGTCCGCCGAACCGCCGCTACACGTACGGGTACCGCCGCGCCGAGGATCTGGCCGGACTGTTCGTGATCGCCATGATCACGCTGTCGGCCCTCATCGCCGGCTACGAGGCGATCGAGCGGCTGATCCACCCGAAGGCGTTGGCGAACATCGGTTGGCTGTTCGCAGCAGGCGTGGTCGGATTCGTCGGCAACGAGCTGGTCGCCCTCGACCGCATCCGCGTCGGCAAGCAGATCGGCTCGGCGGCACTGACGGCCGACGGCTACCACGCCCGCACCGACGGCGTCACCTCCCTGGCCGTGGCGTTGGGCGCGGTGGGAGTCTGGCTCGGCTTCGACCGGGCCGACCCGATTGTCGGCCTCATCATCTCCGTGGCGATCCTCGCCGTCCTGCGGGGCGCTGCCCGCCAGGTGTTCTACCGGCTCATGGACGCCGTCGACCCAGAGCTCGTCGATCACGTCGAGCGCGTGGCCGCGACCACCCCTGGCGTGGAACGGGTGGACTCGGTTCGCGTCCGATGGGCCGGCCACCGCCTGGCGGCGACGCTCGCCATCGTCGTCGGCGATGCCCTCACGGTGCGCGACGGACACGCGGTGGCCGAGGCGGCGCGGCACAGCCTGCTCCACTCCGTGCGACATCTCGACGAGGTGGACGTCCACGTGGATCCGAGGAGTACGCCGGGCGAAGATCCGCACGCGGCGACCGCGCATCACCATGGGTAATGAGTGTCCTACGCGTCGTGAGGGCCCTCGGCGCGTGCTCACCGCGCGGGTGGTCTGCCACCGATGGTGCGGCGACGATCTGACCACGGCTTCATCCGGCCTGACTCTTGTGTAACCGTGGTTGCACGACTATGCTGGCCGAAGTGGCTGACCGGATCGAGTGGGTGCTGCTGGCGTACCGCTTGCCGCGGGAGCCGTCGGCGCCACGGGTGACGCTGTGGCGCAAGCTGCGCCGGCTCGGGTCTGTGCAGATCCTCGACGGCCTGGTCGCCCTGCCGGCCGATGCTCGGACGCGGGAGCAGCTGGAGTGGCTGGCCGATGAGGTGCTGGACGCGGGCGGCGAGGCTTCGGTGTGGTTCGGCCGGGTCGGTTCGGCCGCTCAGGAGCGGGCGTTGGCCCAGCGGATGGCCGAGGTGGCGGCGGCCGACTACGCCGCCGTCATCGCCGAGGCAGCAGCGGCTGACGATGAATCCGACGTCGTACGCCGTCGCACAGTCGCCCGACTGCGACGCGAGCTGCAGCGCATCGACCGGCGCGACTTCTTCCTGCCGGCGGAACGGGAGCATGCCCACCGCGCCGTCGAGCACCTGGCCGAGAAGGTGGCTGCCCGATGAGGTGGTCGACTCGTGCGGGCGTGCACGTCGACCGGGCCGCCTGCGCGTGGCTACTGCGCCGGTTCGTCGATCCTGACGCGACGTTCGTCTTCGTCAACGACCCCGACGACGTGCCCGGGGATGCGACACCGTTCGACATGCGCGGCGTCGAGTTGTCTCATCACGACGGGGCCTGCTCGTTCGAGACGATGCTCGCTCACTTCGAGATCGATGACCCGGTCCTCTGGGATCTAGCCCGGATCGTGCACGAGGCCGATCTCGCCGACGACCGATTCGACGCGCCCGAGGCAGCCGGCATCGATGTGGTTTGTCGCGGCCTGTCGATGGTCTTGGCCGACGCGGACGTGCTCGCGGTCACGGGGCCGATGTTCGACGGACTCTACGAACATCGCCGGCGGGCGCTGCTGCTCGGCCGGGACCCGGGATGAACCGCGCCGATCCGGACGCCGCCAAGCTCGTCGCGGCCCAGGCCATGCGAGCCTTCGCCTACGGCTTCGGCGCGGTCGTGCTCGGCACGACACTGGACGAGCGCCACGTGCCAGGCTGGCAGGTCGGTGTGGTGCTCGGGGCCGTCGTGGCGGGCACCGCGCTGATGTCGGTGCTGGTGGCCCGCTACGCCGATCGGATCGGGCGGAGGCGCTCCTACGCCGGGCTCTATCTCCTCCTCGGTGCGGTGGGCGTGGCGTTCGCCACGGCGGGACCGGTGTGGCTCTTGGCGGTAGTCGCCCTGACCGGTGTGTTGTCGACGGAGGTGATCGAGTCGGGGCCGTTCACATCGCTCGAGCAGCCGATGCTGGCGTCCGCGCTGGCGAGCCGGACCCAGGTCCACGGCTTCGGCCTCTACAACGCGGTCGCGGCGGCCGCCGGCTCGCTCGGCGCTCTCGCGGCCGCCGTCGCCGGTGTGTTCAACGATGCGAGCGGAGGACGCTGGTTCTTGCTCTTCGTTCCGGTCGCTCTGGTCGGCGCGTGGGTGGCGCGGTCGCTCAGCGACCGCGTCGAGCCGGCCGGCCCGCGAGCCGATCGTGGGCGCCTCGACCAGTCCCGAGGAACCGTGAGGCGACTCGCCGAGTTGTTCGCGCTGGACTCGTTCGGCGGCGGGTTCACCGTGTCGGCGTTCATCGCCTACTGGCTCCGAGTCCGCTTCGATGCCTCGCCTGCCGCCATAGGAATGACGTTCTTCGCCATGGGGCTGTTGCAGACCGTCTCGTTCCTCAGCGCTCCTCGTCTCGCCGATCGCTTCGGTCTGTTGCGCACGATGGTGTTCACTCACCTGCCCTCCAACGTGCTCCTCGCCGCCGTGGCGTTCTCATCGAGCCTGGGCCAGGCGATCGTGTTGCTCCTCGCTCGCACCGTGCTGTCGCAGATGGATGTCCCGACCCGTCAGACCTACGTCATGGCGCTTGTTGAGCCAGACGAGCGCACACCGGCGGCGGCGTACACGAACACTGCTCGCTACGTGGCGCGGCCGCTCGGGCCCCCGTTGGCGGCGGCGATCCAGCAGGCCGCCGTGGGGCTGCCGTTTGTCATCGCCGGCGGGATCAAGACGGCCTACGACCTTACGCTGTGGCGATGGTTCCGGCGCGTGCCACTGCCCGAAGCCGTCGCCGAGGAGTCGGCGTGATCGTCTGCCTCCGTACGGTGGCGGTTCCGGCATCGGTCCTCGAGCGCCACCTCGGCTGGATCGCCGACGGGCGGGCCATTCGTGAAACACACGGCATCCTCGGCGAGCTGGTGTGCGAGCCAACCTCCGGCGAGGGCGCCACGGTCGTCATCACCATCTGGCCCGACCATGCCACCTTCGACGCCTGGACGGCCAGCCCCCGAGCGCGATTCTCTGACGGCCTGCGCCGTCCACCACGCCGTCGGCAGCCGGTCCCGCCTGGCCGCCGCCGACATCCCTGGAGGAGCACGCATGAAGTGGGTCACCCGCGCCCGTCCCAAGACGGACCGCATCGCCTGTCCGTGGCTCATTCGACGCTTCATCGACCCCGGCGCCGAGATCCTCTACGTCCCTACGGCTGACGTCCTTGCTGTAGCCGACGCCGAGGACGCCCGGAGCTTCGACGCGCCGGGCGCCACCTTCACCCATCGTGGCGACAAGTGCACCTTCGAGGTCCTCATCGACGAGTTCGAGCTCGGCGCCGATGCCGCGCTGGTCCGGCTGGCCCGAGTGGTCCACGCCGCCGACATCGACGGCGAGCTCGACACCGATCCCGCCGGGCCCGGGCTGCTGGCGATCGGCCTCGGTGGCCTCGACGTCGAGGCTGACGACCATCGTCTCCTCGAACGAGCGTCGTTCGTCTACGACGCCTTGTACGCCTGGTGCGCCCGACAGGTCTCCACGCCCGCATGAGCGCGCACCTCGGCTACGAGGTCCTACGCGCCGACACCGTCCGCCAGATCGCCAAGCTCATGGCGGCTGCCGCCGTCACGGCTCCACGAGTCGGCGGGATGCTGTTCCTCCAGGGCACGCCGCTGTTCATGGAGACGATCGTCGTCGACGACTCGGGCACGCTCCGACCGCCGACTTCGCAGCCTTCGACTACCCGGCCACGAACACCCTTCCTGTTGGCGTTCCCGGTACCGCCCGCTACGGGGCGTTTTCGCGGGCTGCCGTGAAAGGCAGTTCTGCCGCGCTGGCATGCGTCGGGTACGAGCGATCTCGGATGCGCGAGAGGACACGCTCAGAGGTTGGGCGTGCTCGGCCCGGAAGGACGCCCTTTCGTGGGCGCCGGGTGGTCCTCGGGGCCGGTGGTCGGGGGATGCTGTCCGCACCCGGCAGTGTGGGCGACACCCTTGTCCGGGTCGGGTCGCGGTCGTACCGTCGGTGTCGTGCCGCAAGGCCGACGTCCCGCCGTCGCCCTATGGGCGCGGACGGACATGCGCCGGCGCTGGCCGATGTTGCTCGTCCTCGGCGCGCTCGTCGGCGTGACCGCTGGTTTGGCGACCGCGGCAGGCATTGGTGCCACGCGCGACGCGAGCGCCCTCGACCGCCTGCGCGACCGTACGGTTGCCGCGGACGTGACGGTGTTCAGCGGTCAGGCCGGCCACGCGCATCCCGACTGGAGTCTTTTACGAGCGCGGCCCGAGGTCGAGCAGCTCGCGGTCTGGCACCTGCTGTTCGGTGACCTGGACGGCGAGCCTGGCGGCCTCCTGTTCGCGGCCGACGACGGGACGTGGCTCGGCGAGGTCAACCGACCCGTCGTGGTCGCGGGGCGGATGTGGGACGAGTCCGCCCCCGACGAGGTGCTGATCAGCGAGCCGATGTTGGACTCCGTTCCGATCGGGACGACGGTCGAGTTCCGGGCCTACGGCCCGGACCAGCCCGACGTGATCGGCCCGCCTACCGGTCCGGAGCTCACGTTCACGGTCGTCGGCGCGGTTCGGACCATCAACCAGTTCGTGTTCACCTCTGAGCAAGCGTTCGTGTCCCCGGGCTTTCTGGCCGCGTACCGCGACGATGTGGCCACGATTGAGAACGCCGATGCGCGGCTGCGCCACCCGGCCGGCGACGTCCCCGCCTTGAGCACGGCCGTCGACGAGACCGTAGGAGTCGGCACGCCGGTATTCGACTTCAATAGCGTCGCTCGCCGCGTCACGACCACGTTGGGAGTCGAGGCGGACGCGCTCCTTCTGTTGGCCGGCGCGGTGGTGGTCGCCGGCGGCCTGCTGGTCGCGCAGGCGCTCGCCCGCTCGGCGGCAACGGTGGAGGACGATGCTCCCGCACTGCGCGCCCTTGGGATGTCGCGCCGCGATCTCACTCGTGCCGGAGTCTGGGCCCACCTGCCGGCGTACACCATGGGCGGCCTGGCCAGCTTTGTTACAGCGGTCGCCGCCTCGCCGTTCTTCCCGGTCGGGCTCGGACGCCGGATCGACCCCGACGTCGGCCTCCACCTCCACCCCGGCTATGTGTTGCCGGCGGTCGCCGTGGCCGTCGCGCTGATGGTCGGCGGCGTGGCGCTGGTCGCCTGGCGGGCCGCCGGATTCGCACGGCACGACGTGAGCGCCCACCCACCGGCTGGCCTCGTCCGCGTCGTGCGCCGCCAGACTCCCGTGCCAGTCGGGCTCGGCACGACCATGGCCTTCGACCCGGGAACGGGGCGGCGGCGCGTCCCGGTCCGGCCGGCGCTGGCCGCATCGATGGTCGCCGTGATCGGTGTGGTCGCCACGTTGACCATCAACGACGGCATCGACGACGC
>JBKOXV010000117.1:0-10304 GCA_046725105.1 bacterium
ACGGCCGGCACGATCGACGGTGTCGGCTGGAACGACACCAGCCTGCTCGGTCAGCTCCTGGTGTCGAAGGCATTGGCCCCGCTGACCGGCAGCACCATCGCCGGCATCCGGGTCGTGTCGATCCTCGCCGCCGCCGGCTCGCTGGTCGTGGTGTCGCTGCTGGCGGTTCGGGCCCGGTCGGCGTCGCTGTGGCTCGTGCTGCCGCTGTCGCTCGTCGCTTTTCCGGGCTTCGGCTCGACGCTCGCCACGTACATGACCGAACAGCTCGCCCTCTTCGCCCAGGTGCTGTGCCTCGCAGTCGGCCTCGTCGCCTGGCGCCGCTGGGCGCAGACCGGGCGCCTGCCCATCGCGTGGCTGGCCGGTACCGCCGCCGCCGGGGCCTGGGCCGGCTCGATCCGCCAGGCCGCCGTCGCCGCGCCCGTCGCCGTCTTCGCCGCCCTGCTCACCCATCCCCGGGCCGGCCGCTCCGAGCGGCGCCTGGTCACGGCGGTCGGCCTCGGCGTGGTCGCCTTCGTCCTGCTCCTCATGGCGGTCACCCCGCTCGACGGTCCCACCATGGCCATCGTCCGGGGCTCGGTGTCCGGCCAACTGGCTCGCCTGTACCAGGCCGCCGCCACGGTGGCGCTGTTCCTCGTACCAGTGGCCGTCCTCACCGGCTGGTTCAGCCGGGCCATCGGCCAGGTTCGGGCCTGGTGGTCGACGGCTCGGGGCTGCCTCGTTCTCGGTGGGCTGGCCGGGGTCGTGATCCTCGGCGCCATCCTGCTCGAGCGCCGCACCGGCTCGCTCCTGGTCGGCAATTCCCTCCAGCAGGAGGGCGGCTACCAGGGGATGGATCTCCTCTCGCCCGATCTCTTCAGCGGTCCGGTCTGGTTCGTGATCAACGTGGCCGCGGCCGCCGCCCTGTTCCTCCTGTTGGTGCTCGCCGTGCTGGCGGCGCGCCGCCTCGCCGGCTCCTGGCGCGCCACCGGGTGGCGGGCGGCGGCGCAGCCCTTCACCAACGCCACGGCGCTCACCCGTGTGGCGGCCGCATGGGCCACCCTGAGCGCCCTCGCCGCCGTCGCTGTCAACCTCGCCTACCGCGCCATCTACGACCGCTACCTGATTCCCGTCGTCATCGGCCTGGCCCTCGTCGCCCTCGACAACGCCATCGCGCCGGAATGGCGCCCGCGACGCCTCGCCTTCGCCGCCGTAGCGTTCGTGCCCCTCCTCGCACTGGGCACCGTCTCGGCCACCGACACGCAGGACCTCCTCGCCCTGCGCTGGGCGGCGGGCGACCGGCTGGTCCAGCTCGGATACCGACCAGAGCAGATCGACGCCGGCTTCGACTGGGTCGGATACCACTACCCGGGCATCGCCCGTCCCGACTACATCACGCTCGAACCCGTCGACTATCCGCCCGCCACCTACGACGCCTACTTCCCCGAGTTCCGTCGCTGCGCATTCGCCTCGCTGGAGCGCATCCGGCCGCCGAACCCGTTCACGCTGCTGGGCACGGTGCAGCGCCATCGACTGTTCGGCTTGATGTCCGAGACGATGTACCTGTACGGAGCGCCGCTCGACAGCGGCATCGACGCCTGTCCCGCTGCCGGCCGGGGCTGACGCGTGATGCGTACGGCCGACGACCGACCGCCCACCGCCGACAGCCACGACGACAGCGCGGCGCGCCCGGCGTCCCACGAGCTCGCCGGCCGCGCCTCGTCGGGGCTCCGGTGGGGCGCCTTCAATCAGGGCACGCAGCAGGTGGTGCGCCTCGGCGTACAGATCGTGCTGACCAGGCTCCTCGCGCCGAGCGACTTCGGTGCGATGACCCTCGCCCTGGTCGTCATCAACATCGGTTCGCTGCTCGGCGCCCTCGGCTTCGCCCAGGTCCTCGTCCAGCGCCACAACATCACGCGCCGTCATGTGGCGGTGGCGTTCACCACCAACGGCCTGGTGGGCGTGGTGCTGATGATCGTGGTCATCGCCGGCGCCGGCAGCTTTGCCGGTTGGTTCAACACGCCCGACCTGGCGCCGCTGCTGCGCGTCCTCAGCGTGATGTTCCTGCTGCGGGGCTTCGAAGGCGTGCCGAACGCCATGCTCGTGCGCCGGCTCTACATCCGCGACTTCGTCCTGTCCTCCACCATCGCCACCGTGGCGGGCGCTGTCGTCGGCATCACGATGGCATTGGCGGACGCCGGTCTGTGGTCGCTGGCGGGTATGGCCGTCACCGAGTCGTTCGTCGCCACCAGCCTGGCCTGGCTCTTCGCCAACCGGGCCGGCGTGTGGCGGCCGCAGCTGTCCTTCGACGTCGGAACGCTCGGCGAGTTGCTCGGCTTCAGCGCCGCCGCCAGCGGCACCCGCCTCCTGGTCGTAGCCCAGGGCAGCATCGACAGCATCGTCGTCGGACGCCAGCTCGGCACCCAGGCGCTCGGCCAGTACAGCCTGGGCTACCGGTTCTTGTTCCTGCCGCTCGAGAAGCTGCTCGACGCCATCGGCGGCGTGCTCGAGCCGGTCCTGGCCACGTTGCAGGACGACGCCGAGCGCTTCCAGGACACGTTGTTGCGGGTCGAGCGCTACGTGTGCGCCCTCTACGTGCCGCTCACGATCGGCGCCGCCGCGGTGGCTCCCGATCTCGTGGCCGTCGTGTTCGGCGACGAGTGGCTGCCGGCCGTCAGCGTCCTCCAGATCCTCGCCCTCAACGGCCTGCGGCTGGCCCTGGTGCGCCTCCACGCCTACGCCTGCGAGGCCCGCGGCCACCCCCGCTCCGGCCTGGTCGTCATCGGGATCCAAGTTCTGATCGGCACGCCGGCGTCGATCATCGCCGCCCACTACGGGATCGTCTGGGTGGCGGTGGCGTTCACCGTGACGGGTTGGCTGGTCACACCGCTCAGCTTCGTGTTCCTGGAGCGCTTCACCGGCCTCGGGCCGTGGCGGCAGTTCGTCGCCCTGCGGGGCATCCTCGTGGCGACCGGGCTCATGCTCGCCGCTGTCCTCGGCGTGCAGCGCCTGCTCGAACCGTTCGTCGGCCAGGGAGTGGTGCTGGTGGCCGGCGTGCTCATGGGCGTGCTCAGCTACACCGCTGTCATCAGCGTGGTCGACCGCCCGCTGCTGCGCTCGGCCCTGCGCGACGTCACGCGTCGCCATGCCGCGGCGGGAGCGTCGTCGTGACCGCCACCACTCACCGCCTGCTGGTGGACGCCGCCATCGTGAAACCGAACCTCGGCGGCCTCCGCACGTACATCCGCAGCCTCGTCGGCGCCCTCGCCCAACGGGGCGACGTGGCCCTGGCCGTGGCCACCAGCCGTCCCGAGGAGTTCGCGCATGCGCCGACGGTCGAGCTGGTCGCCGTCCCCCGCGCCGCGCAGAGCTTCACGACGCGGGTGGCGTGGCGGGAGACCAACCTGCCCCGTCTGGTGCAACGGACAGGCGCCGACGCCGTGCTCGTGCCGTATCCGGAGATGACCGCTCGTCGCCTACCGGTGCCTTCGGTCATGGTCGTGCACGACGTGCGAGCCGTCGTGGCGCCTCGCTACGACACGCCGGGCCGCCGGCTCCGCTTCGTCACCGCCCTCGGGCCGGCGTGCCGAGTCGCCTCCCACGTCGTGTGCGTCAGTGAGTTCACCCGGCTCAGCCTCGACGCCTCGGTACGCGTCGATCCGTCGCACGTGACTGTGATCGGCGAGGCGGCGTCGGCGCAGGTGACGGGACCGGCCCACGTCGATCCACCGGCGCGCCCGTTCGTGCTCCACGTCGGCTCGCTGATGCCACACAAGAACGTCGACACCCTCGTGCGGGCCTTCGCCCTCGACGGCGTCGACGTCGATCTCGTCCTCGTCGGCCCGGCCTCGCCGGCCCAGGCTCGTCATCTCAACGGCCTCATCGAACAGCTCGGTTGCGGGCGCCACGTGCATGCGCTCGGCTGGGTCGACGACGCCGAGCTCGGCCGGCTCTACGCCACGGCGCGTGCCGTGGCCATTCCCAGCATCCACGAGGGGTTCGGGCTGCCCGTGCTGGAGGCGATGCAGCACGGAGTGCCCGTCGTCGCCAGCGACATTCCCGCCTTCCGGGAAATCGGTGGTGGCCACCTCGAGCTCGTCGACCGACCGCTCGACCCGGCGGCCTGGCGGGACGCGCTGAGTGGCATCGAGACCGACGGGCCCGATGTCGAGGCGGCGGCGGAGTGGGCGGCCCGGTTCACGTGGGACGACGTCGCCGGCCACTTCGTGAAGCTCTTCGACGCCCTGCTGGGGCGGGCCCGATGACCGCAACCGTCCCGATTCACGCTTGTTTGACCACGTCTGACGTGGCTCAACGAGCGCGAAACGGGTGGGGGGACCTAGATCGGCAACTGCATGGCGGCGACGTAGGCGTCGTAGGCCGGCTTGGGCGACCCGTCGTTGCGCACGATCCCGAAGTTCTGCTCGATGTTGTTCGGGTCGGGGCCGTAGTCGCGGAAGCAGAACCACAGCACCGGTCCCTGCCACGGCCGTTGCGCCGCGATCTCGTAGATGCGCTGGGCCGTGAGGGCCTGCTGCGCCTCGGAGATGGCGCGCCGGTCGCTCTCCACCGCCGTGCCCGTGGGCGCGCCCGCCTCCGTCGACCAGATCTGCTTGTCGGCGTCGCCGTTGGCCACCATGACGTCGTAGTACGAGCCGAGGCTGTAGTAGTTGTTGTAGTCCTTCGGCTCGTCGGGCGTGAACGGGTACGTGTACGGGTGCATGCCGAAGGCGTCGAAGAAGCCGTGGGCGCCGGCGGCGTACATGCCCTTGAAGAAGTCGAGGGGCGGGTACATGTCGGCGGTGCGCAGGCCGGCCGGTGCGAGACCGCCCGTCACCACCACCGCGTTCGGATCGGCCTGCTTCACCGCCGGGTAGGAGGCCTGCAGCAGGGCCGTGTAGGCGGCGGGATCGGGACCGGTTTCCCAGAAGCTCCGCAAGTTGGGCTCGTTCCAGATCTCCCAGTGCTGCACCGAGCCCTTGTACCGGCTCACGGTGGTGCGGATGAACTCCTGCCACTCCCCCATGTCGCCCGGCGGGCACTTGTCGGAGAAATTGCACGCCGGCCCGCGTGCCCACGGCGGCGTGAAGTCGAGCTCAGCGAGGATCGAGAAGCCGCGGGCCTTGGCCGCCGCCACCAGCTTGTCGTACACCTGCCACTGGAACTGGCCGTTGTTCGGCTCGATGTAGGTCCACAGGAAATCGAACCGGATCCACGACGCTCCCGTGTTCTGCATGGCGTCGAGGTCTCGGTTCAGCGATGCATCGTCCTGGAAGATGAACTGGGCGGCGTTGGCGAAGCCGCCCAAGACCTGTCCCATCGTGGCTCCGCCACCGACGCGGCGGGGGCCGTAACGCACGGCCCGCTGGGCATCGCTGCTGTCGACGGGCGTGACGGAGCTTCCTCCCGAGATCACGCGGCGCACCACCGTGCCGCCGGCCAGGACGGCGGCAACGATCAGCGCGACCAAGCCGAACGCACCGAAGCTGAGCCGGAGCGTGCGCCGCGAACGTTGAGAGGTCGGCTCTGACATGACTTCCTCCACCTGGCATCACGATCGCTCGTGGGCCCGCCCCACGTACCGTAGCGGAGGCATCCTTCGTCGTGACGGCGGCCTGGTCGCCGTCGGCCACCCGGCACGGCCCGGGTGCAAGCCGCTAGCGTGCGCCAGACCCACGGCGGGCGCGTGGTCTCCCTCACGAAACGCATGTCCCTCATGAGTCGATCTCCTTCGTCTCGTACCGACCGACCAACGCCACTCGTGCTCCATGTCGTCGAGGCCTTCGGCGGCGGCGTCGCCGCCGTCCTCACCGACTACATCAACAGCCTGCCGGAGGTGCACCACGTCGTCCTCGCCTACCGCCGCCCGGGTGTACAGATCGGCAACGGGCTGCACGACCGAGCCGACCTGATCGACCTCCCCGACGGCAAGCTGGCCCAGATTCGCGCCGTGCAGGACGCCGTCAACCGGCTGCGGCCCGACATCATCCACGCCCACTCGTCCTACGCCGGCGGCTACGTGCGGCTCGCCACCCGTCGGCACGAGGCGCGGATCGTCTACTCGCCGCACTGCTACTCGTTCCAGCGCCGCGACGTGCCCGGGATGGCCCGCGCCGGCTTCTGGGTGGCCGAAGCGGCGCTGTCGTTCCGCACCGACGCCGTCGCCGCCGTCGGTGAGTGGGAGAAGGAGCTGGCCGTGCGGCTCCCGAAACGCTCCAAGGTGGTGCTGGTTCCGCACCGCGTGCAGCTGCCGGCCGACCTGCCAGAGCCGCCGCTCACGAACAACGGGCCGGTCGTGACGGTAGGGCGGATCGTGCGGCAGAAGGATCCCGCCTTCTTCGCCGACGCGGCGCGAGATGCCCGTCTGCTCGGCGGTGATCGCGAATGGCGCTGGGTGGGCGGCGGTGACGAGCAGCTGGAACAGCTCCTGCGCGACAGCGGCGTCACCGTCACGGGATGGCGGCCCCGCGACGCCGTGCTGCGCGAGCTGGCCGGCGCCCACGCCTACGTGCACACGGCGGCATGGGAGGGCAATCCCGTCACGGTGCTCGAGGCGGCGTCGGTGGGGCTGCCGATCGTGGCCCGTGACATCCCGCCGGTCCGCCATGCCGGCGTCGAGCGGCTGGCCACTACCCCCATCGAGTTGGCCCAGATGGTGCTCGAGCTCGACGACCCGGTGCGCCGCGCCGTCGCCATCGGGGAAGCAGCGTCGTTCGTGTCGCGCACGACGGCGCGCTCGCAGGCCGGTGCACTGCGCGAGCTCTACGGGCTGGCGGCGTCGCCGTCCACCAACGGGCGAACGCCGTCCCTCCCCGTGTCACGCTTGTTCGGCGTCGTCTGACGACCCCATCCATCCGGTTTCACGCCATCCGGTTTCACGCTGATTTGACGACCTCAGAGGTTCTTCAACCAGCGTGACGCGTCAGGCCGGGGTGCGCGCCATCGCCGCCCGGTAGGCATCCTCCACGCCGGCGACGTGGGTGTCCCACCCATCGGTTGGGCTCGGTGCCACCGCGTACCGGCCCGGCTCGGCGCCGAACGCCTCCATCGCCCGGCGGAGGTCGGCGACGTCGCCCGGCTCGAACAGCAGGTCGCGGCACGAGGCCGGCACCACTTCGGGGATGCCTCCGATCCGGGCGCCGATCACCGGCAACAGCTCGGCCTTGGCTTCGCTCACGACGAGGGCGCCCGGCTCGCGCCATTCCGACGGAACGACGAGGCAGTCGAGCGAGTCGAGGAAGCCGGCCTTGTCGGCGCCGGCCACGAAGCCGACGTATTCAATGGCGCCAGCGGCCCGGGCCGTCACCTCGGCCTCGATGGATCCCTTGCCGGCGATCCGCAAGCGAGCCGTGGCCGGCGGCAGCTGCCGGAAGGCTTCGATCAGCGTCAGCACACCCTTGTGCGGAGCGAGCTGGCCGAGGTAGCCGAAGACGGGCGTGGGCCCGGCGGGGCGGGATTCCGAACGGGGCCGTCCACCGTCAGGGAGACGCAGGACCCGGATGCGATCGTGGATCGCCGGAATGCGTTGGTGCTCGCGCGCCGTGGCCTCCGACACACAGAGCACGACCTGGGGACCGCGACCGTCGAGCTCACGCCGGTGTACCGATGTGATGAGGCGACACGGGCGGCACTGCTCGACACACGAGCGGCCGTCCCGGTCGGTCATCGACGCTCGCTGGCACACGAGCCAGTAGTCGTGAATGGTGTGGACATGCGCCACGGGCGCTGACGCCGAGATGCGCAGCGGGAGCGCCGACATGCCCTGGATCGAGTGCGAGTGCACGACGTCAGGGCGAAACCCGTCGACGGCCGCTCGCACCGTCCGCCAGGCGCGCACGTTGGCCAAGTCGGTGGCGTGGAAGGCGGCCCGCTTCCATGCCGGCTGGGCGGCGAACTGGTCGAGGCGGTACGGCCAGGCCGGCACGGACGCGACCACACCGTCGCCCGGAACGCCAGCGGTCACCACGCCGACATCGTGACCGCGTCCTCGAAGGCGCGCCGCCAACTCGTGGGCGTAGACCTCCGCACCACCGAGCACCTCTGGCGGCCAGAGACTCGACAGGACGAGGACGCGCACGGCGCCGTCAGAAGTGCGGCCGCAGCGGATCCATCTCCGCCGGCTCGTCCGAATCCTCGGGCTCGGCGTCGCGCCGGTCGTCGGCCGGCGCCTCGGCGGCCGGATGGAGCACGGCGCCGCTGCCGTTGCCGTTGGACGCGGCGTCGGTGGCTGACGCCGGTTCCGGACCTGGGGCCGGGGTGGCCGCCCGCTTGCCGGTGCCGCGCTCACGCCGGTGGGTGACCTCGATCTCGGGAGTCGGCAGGACGTCGACCAGGCCGACGCCGATGAGGATGTGGTGCAGATCGCCCAGCTCGGCGAGAGCGCCGCGCACCTGACGCGCCCGCATGCGCCCATCACGCACGATCGACACCACCGCGTGCAGCTGTCCGGCGATGCGATGGCGATCGTCCGGCGACATGGACGGCGGCAGCGACACCAGCACGATGTCGCACGAGCTGGCGGCCAGGGCGTGCTGCACGTTGTCGACACCGACGAGTACGTCGGGACGGTCGACGGCGCGGCCCGCCGGCAGCAGGTAGAGGTCCGGCACCGACGTCTGGCGCTGCGTGCGATCCAGGGCGGCACCACCGGCCAGGACGTCGGTGAGACCCGACTGGGACCGGATCGAGAGGCGAGAGGCGAGGCTGGGGTGGGCCATGTCGCCCTCGACCACGAGGGTGGAGCGGCCGGTCAGCGCCAGCTCCTGTCCGAGGCTGAGGGTGACGTCGTTGGTGGCCGGGAAGTCGCCGGCGCCGACGACGGCGATCAGACGGTGACCGTCGCCGACGCTCTGGAGCACGAGGTCAGGCAGGGCCGTGTCGTAGGGAAGGAGCGGCACCCGCATCCGGTCGTGTTCGTCGAGCGGTTCGGCGGGTGTGGCGGCCTCTTCGGCCGGCTGCTCCGAGCGCCGGCGCAGCTTGGCCAGGATGACCAGTCCCTCGGCGCCAAGGACGAGAGCGGCGAGGAAGGTGAACAGAGCGAGGCTGTTCGACGACGGCCCGCCGGGCGCCTTCGGCACCTGCGGGCTCTCGAGCAGTCGAGCGGTGTTGAACGGCGCCGTCTGTTGGTCGGCGATGCCCTGGACCGCCGCCTGGTACTGCACTTCGAGCCGGGCCCGATCCGGCGAGTCGGCAGCAAGGGCGTCGAGCTGATTCTTGGCGCTGTCGCGATCGGTCTGGAGGGCAGCGATCTTGGCGTTGCGCTCGTCCTGCTGGTCCTTCTGACCCTGAGCGATGGTGGCGTTGGCGACGGCCGTGGCCACCTTCACCGACTCGTCGGCCTTCGACGCCTTGGCGTTGATCGTCACGGTGCCGTCGCCCGGCGCGCTTGTCGAGCTGATGCGGTCGCGCATGTCCTCGAGGGTCGTGTCCGGCCCGGCGGCGGCGGCGCCGCTGGTGAGCACGCCGTCGCTGCGCACCAGCCGCTCGTAGTACTTGGTGGCGAACGCCACGGTGTCGTTGTTCACGGTCTGACCGGGCGTGACGCCCGGCGTGACACCCACGACCGCTGCCGCCGTGTACGTGGACGGACGCAACGAGCCGACCACGAACACCGCGATGGCGGCGAGCAAGCTGAACGCCACCAGCCAGAACCGATGACGCCAGACGAGACGGACTTGTTCCTCGAACCCCACGCCGCTCCTAGTCCAGTCAGGGCCCGTGCCGAAAGGGGCTGTTCTACACTGCAGCCCTGTGCGGCCGCTGGTATGGAATAACTCTACCGCACGCCCGCCGCGCCTTACAGGGCCGATAGGCCTGTTGGCCCAGGTTGGGCCGATCGGCCCATGCGCGGTGGCGGCCGTCGTGATCGGGTTCGCCGTCCTCACCGGTCACCTCCCCATTCTCCTGCTCGGCGTCGTCGCGCTGGCCCTCGCCATCTGGATCGCCTTGCGCCCGCAACGCGGCCTTTTGCTGCTCGTGACGCTGGTCCCGTTCGACGGCGTGCGGCTCCCGCTCGGCATCGAGGGCTCCCTGGCGTCGTGGAAGGAGGCCCTCGCCATCTACACCGCAGGTGTGGCGCTCCTGTCGAGCCAGCACGTGCGGCGACGGGCCAAGCCCGACTGGTTCTGGTGGCTGGGTGGGCTCGTGCTCCTCGCCGTGCTGTGGGCCGGCGTCCATCAGTCGACAGCCAGCCTCTGGGGGCTCAAGGTCGACTTCGTCTACGTGACGTTGACGTACGCGGCGTGGCGATGCCCGTTCGACCGGCGCGACCGCGACCGATTCATCTCTCTCCTCATGGGTCTCGGTGTTCTCACCGCGCTCTATGGCAT
>JBKOXV010000094.1:0-13210 GCA_046725105.1 bacterium
GTGCACGACCCCGGCGGCGTGGGCGACCGCGAGCGCGGAACCGATCTCGGTGACGAGCCTGTCCACCGCGTCGAGCGGCCAGCGGCCCTCGCTCGCTCGGCGGCGCTCGAGGCTGCCACCGCGCAGCAGGCGGAACACCAGATACGCGCCGCCCGGCTCGCGCCAGAAGTCATAGAGCGGGACGATGTGGGTGTGCTCGAGGCGGGCGACGAGGCGGGCCTCGCCCTCGAACCGGCGGACGTAGTCAGGGTCGTCCGCCAACTCGGACTTCACCACTTTCACGGCGACCTCACGGCCCACCGACGGTTGGACCGCCCGATAGACCGTGCCGAACGCGCCCTCGGCGATCACCTCGGCGAGGATGTAGCCGCGCTTGGCTCGCCCGGCCGTCACGAACGCCAGCGATGGGTCGTCGAGCGCGATGCGTCGTTCGAGCTCGACGAGATCGCGCGACGGTTCCAGGCCAGTGTCGTCGGCGAGTCGTCGACGGTGCTCTTGGAACGAGCGCAGCGCCTCGGCCTGGCGGCCGCAACGGTGAAGTGCCAGCATCAGCTGCGCCCGGAACCGCTCCCGCAACGGGTGGGCGACGACGAGCTCTTCGAGCTCGGGCACGACATCGGTGTGGGCACCTAGATCGAGCAGGCTCTGCACACGCAGCTCGAGCGCCACGAGGCGCAACTCCTCGAGGCGGGTCGCCATCGGACGCGCCCACGGTTCGTCGGCGAACTCTCCGAACGCCGGACCACGCCACATCGCCAGTGCGTCGTCCAGCAGGCGACAGGCATCAAGCGGCGCGGCGTTGCGCGCCTCGTCGAGCAGTCCCCGGAACCGGTCGGCATCGACCGCTACGCGGCCCGATGCGAGGGCATAGCCACCGTCGCGAGGCACCACCTGGTCGTCGCCGAGTGTGGAGCGCAATCGTGAGACATAGGACTGCACGGTGCGAGCTGCCGTTTCAGGCGGTTCCGGCTCGTCGCCCCACACAGAGAGCGCGAGGCGCTCAGCGCTCACGGGCCGACCGGCGGCGAGCACCAGGGCGCCGAGCAATCTGCGCTGCCTCGGGCCGCCGACCGCCAGTTCCGTGTCACCCTCCGTGACGGCGATCGGTCCAAGCACCCGCACGTCCATCGATACCCCCACTGCCTCGCCCCGATGCTACGAGCGGCCCGCTACATCCCTGATGCAACCAGGTCGACGGCCATTTTCGTGCCCCTACCGGGCTGCATCGGTCCTGCAACCCGGTTCATGGAACATCACGGCATGACCGCCCCGATCGTCGTCATCCGCCAGATGGGTCGCGCGCCGCTGCACCTTTCCGTGCACGAGCCACTCGAGGTCGGACGCGACTGCACCGGTGTCCTGCTCGCCGACCCGCAGACGTCCCGTCGTCACCTGGTGCTCACGCCCGAAGACGGCACCGTGACCGTGACCGACCTGGGCAGTACCAACGGCACCTTCGTCGACGGGCGCCGCTTGGACGCGCCGTGTCGGCTGCTCCTCGGCATGGTGGTGAGGCTCGGCGACACGACGATCGAGCGGACACCCGATCCGGGCGCGGCGGGGTGGACGGGCGAGACGATCTCCAGCCTGCACAGGGAGCTGCGCTCGACATCGATCGACCTCGTGGCCGCCGCCGTGGCCGACGAGCAGCCGCCGGTGCCGCCGGAGGACAGCGGGACGGTGACGATCGTGTTCAGCGACATCGAGGACTCGACCCGGCGGGCCGTGGAGCTGGGCGACGCCGCATGGATCGAGGTCCTCAAGGTCCACAACGCCATCGTCCGGCGCCAAGTCGCTCGCTTTCGGGGAACCGAAGTGAAGGCGCAGGGCGACGGGTTCATGCTCGTGTTCTCCTCCGCACGCGCCGCCGTCGACGCCATGGTCGAAACGCAGCGTGCGCTGCACACGTGGGCCCGCTCGCAACCGACGAATGCCGTGCGGGTGCGAGTCGGGATGCACACCGGCGAGGTGATCCGCCAGAACGACGACCTGCTCGGCCGCCATGTGAACATCGCCGCCCGTGTCGGCAACGCGGCCCGGGGTGGTGAGATCCTGGTGTCGTCGCTGGTGCGTGAGATCGTCGACGCCCGCGGCGACCTTCGCTTCGGTGATCCTCGAACGGTCGAGCTCAAGGGCCTCACCGGCGAATGGTCACTCCATCCGGTCGTATGGAAGGAGTCATCCGCCTCCGCTGGCGGGCCGTGAGCTCGCGACCCGGGCGCTGGCGCATGCCCGATCACACGCCGACTGTGTCCGGCCTCATACCGAATCACCTGCTGGCGGTACGGGAGGGATTCCGCACTTCGTAAGCTTGTGGACTCATTGTCCCAGGTAGCGCACCCGGCCGATCCGACATCGCTGCCCGCCAGCGAGTCCGCCAGGACCTCGTGCTCGGTTACTGGGACGAGATGCTTCACACGACACCGGACGACTTGCAAGACCGAGTTGATCGAACGATGCAGGCCATCACGGCACCCGCACTCGCCGTCTTCACGACATCGATGACCAGGAGCGTGAGCAGTGGCGCCGCTGCATCCGATACGCCGAGCTCGAGGTGTGGCCCGGGCGCGGCCACATGCTGCACCTCGTCGAACCTGGTCGGTTCGCTCAGCGCCTCGCGGAGTTCGCCGACCACTGCCTCCAGGGCCCGTCAGTGCCGATGGAGGCAAGCTCCAAGCCGTCGCCTGCAGCCAGCCGGTGAAGGTCCTGTGCCATCCCGATCACCTGATGGTGAAACGCCAAACAGGGCCGCGAATGGCAGTAACCGTGGCAGCAACGCATCTCGAAATCGCTACCGCTCGCCGATCGCTCGAGCGCGCATGTCCTGCTCAATGGCGCTGTCGTCCCTTCTCATATGGCGCGGGTTCGAATCGCTCTCGCCGTATTTGTCCTGCTAGACGGCATCGCGGAACGGGAGGGATTCGAACCCCCGAGCCTTTCGGCCGCCCGCTTTCAAGGCGGGTGCAATCGTCCGCTCTGCCACCGTTCCGAAACGGAGGCTACCGACCGCCGGAAGTTGGAGGGGAGGGCGCCCGAAAGGGCGTTCAGGCGTCCAAGTTCGGCGCCGCCGAGGGCAACGATGGAGCGTCCCGAGGGAGGGCCGGCGGCGGGAGGATCGTCGCCATGTCGAGGCTTTCGACGGCGCCGATGGCGCGCACGGCCGCCTTGTTGGAGGTGCGGCCGAGGAGCCCGTTGAACAGCCAGCGCTGGAGCAGCCGGCGCGCCGGGACCCGGTCGGACTCGGACGGGTCGAGGCGGCGGTTGGGGGCCAGGTACACCTGGACAGTGAGGCGCTTCACCAGCTCGGGATCGGGCGCCGAGCCGGTGACGTGCTGGATGCGCGCCGCGAGGTACGAGCCGACGATCTGCACCTCGCGGACGCCTTGGCGGATGGCGCGGGTGAGGTTGGCCAGCGTGACGACGGACAGCACCCACGGGAACCGCTTCACGCCGGGCACCCGTTTCAACCTCCCGACCCGCCGAACCAGAGGCGCGGCCACCAGGGCGACCTGTTGGATCTGGTCGGCGAAGGCGCTGACGTCGATGGCGTGGGGGTCGTCGAGCACGGCCCGCGCCTCATCGGCCGTCGTGACCTCGTAGGGCCGGGCCAGCACCCGATCGATGGCCTTCTCGTAGAGCGACCCGACGGAGCGCGGCACGGCGGACGCCGCCGACGCCGCCCTCGAACGGGCCTCGTCGAGCATCAGCGGATCTTCCGGCGCAGATCGGCCATCCAGTCGTCGGCCTGGCGCCACCGGGTGTCGGCGTGCTCCCGCGCCGACGCCGCCTGGGCACCGGCGGCCGGGTAGGACCCGAGGAACTTCACGTCGCCCTGCTTGGCGTGCAGTTCCCGGAGGGCGGCGGCGACGAGCTCGTCGGCGATGTGCCCGTCGGCGTCGATCACGAAGCAGTAGTCGCCGAGCCCGCCCGCCTTCGTGGGCCGGCTCTCCAGCCGGCTCAGGTTGATGCGACGGGCGGCGAACTCCTGCAGGATGGAGATGAGGCTTCCCGGTTCGTTGGCCCGTTGATACACGACGATCGTCGTCTTGTCGTGACCGGTGGGCGGGGGAACGCCATCGCGGGCCACGATCACGAAGCGGGTCTGGTTGCCGTCGTGGTCGGCAATGTCGTGCGCCATCACGGTGAGGCCGTACAGCTGGGCGGCGATCTGGGGCCCGATGGCGGCCACACCCCCTTCCTCGCCGGCGCCGACGAGGCGGGATGCTTCGGCCGTGGAGTTGGCGGCACGCATCTCCACGCCGGGTAGCTCCCGATCGAGGAAGTGCCGGCACTGCGCCGTGGCGACGGCGATCGACACGACCGCCTTGACCTCGGCCATCGTCATGCCGGCCGGGCCGAGCAGGCACTGCTCGACGTCGAGCACGACCTCGCGCTGGATGAGCAAGTCGTGCGTGAAGACGAGGGCGTCCTGGCTCAGGTTCACGGTGCCGTCGATGGCGTTCTCGATCGGTACGAACCCGAGATCGACCACACCGGCCTCCACGGCGCGCAGCACGTCGGGGATGGTGGCGAGGTCGACGAGCTCGGCCGCGGCCAGATCGGACTGCGAGAGGAGCGCCTGTTCGGTGAAGGTGCCGGGCGGACCGAGGAACCCGACCCGCGGCCGGGGCCCGCCGGCGCCGCCCCTTGCAGGAGTTTCGGGCACGGGTTGGCAGGATAGTGACGTGGACGCCGACGCCCTCCGGTCATTGCTGGACGCCGTGGCGTCCGGGGACGTGGAGCCGGGCGAGGCGGCTCGCCTCCTCGAGCGCCTTCCCTTCGCCGATCTCGGGTACGCGCGCATCGACCACCACCGCACCCTGCGCCAAGGCCTGCCGGAAGCCGTCTACGCCCCGGGCAAGACCAGCGAGGAGTGCGCCGGCATCGTCACCGAGCTCCTCACCCACGGCACGGGTCCGGTGCTGCACACTCGGGCGTCTCCCGACCAAGCCGACGCCGCCTTGGCGGCCAACCCGGGCGGCCGCGCCCACGGCCACACGATCGTATGGCGCCCGGTCGATCGCCGTCGTCCCGAGCGGATCGTGATCGCCACGGCTGGGACGGCCGATGCCGTCGTCGCCGACGAGTGCACCGCCGTGTTGGTCGCCTACGGGTTCGAACCCGTCCGGCTCACCGACGTCGGCGTGGCCGGTCTGCATCGGATCCTGCCGCACGTCGACGACCTGGCCGGCGCCGACGCCGTCGTCGTGATCGCCGGCATGGAGGGCGCACTCGCCAGCGTGGTGGGCGGCGTCACGGGTGCGCCCGTGGTGGCGGTGCCGACCAGCGCCGGTTACGGCGCCAGCTTCAACGGCGTCACCGCCCTTCTCGCCATGCTGGCGTCGTGTGCGGCCGGTGTCATGGTCGTCGGAATCGACAACGGCTTCGGCGCGGCGTCCGCCGTCGCTCGCATCTGCGACCAACGAGCGGCACGCGCATGACGACGGCGTGGTTCCACTGCTTCTCCGGCATCGCCGGCGACATGGCCTTCGGCGCTCTACTCGATGCCGGCGCCGACCGGGCGGTGGTGTTCGGCCTCCTCGACCGTCTGCCGCGTCCCGACGCCATCACGATCGAGGCGGTGCGGCGGGGCGGGATCGGCGCGACGCGGGTAGTGGTGCCCGACGAACCCGATCATCAGCACCGGCCTTATCGCGACGTCCTGAGGCTGCTGGATGCGGCCGAACTGCCGGACCGCGTCCACGATCGGGCCGCCGCCGTGTTCGAGCGGCTGGCGACGGTCGAAGGCCGCATCCACGGCGTGGCACCCGCCGACGTCGAGTTCCACGAAGTCGGCGCCCTCGACGCCATCGCCGACGTGGTGGGCACGTGCGCCGCCCTCGAGGCCCTGGGCGTCGACCGCGTCTGCGCCTCGGCCGTCGCTCTCGGGACCGGCACCGTCCGCAGCGCCCACGGCCTCCTGCCCAACCCGGCGCCGGCCGTCGTGGCGCTTCTGGCTGACGCGGGGGCGCCGGCCTACGGCGTCGACGTGCCCTTCGAGCTCACCACCCCGACCGGCGCCGCCCTCGTGGCCGGTTTGGCGAGCGGGTTCGGACCGCTGCCCGCCATGACTCCCGAACGGGTCGGCTACGGCGCCGGCGGCCGCGACGTGGACGGGCGCCCCAACGTGGTGCAGGTCGTGATCGGTACCGAGGCGGCGGCGCCGAGTGCAGTCGGCCGTCCGCCGGGCCAGCCCGTGCGGCTGCTCGAGGTCAACGTGGACGACGCCACCGGCGAGACCCTGGCCCACGCCGTGGCCGCTCTCCTCGACGCCGGCGCCCACGACGCGTGGATCACCCCGATCGTGATGAAGAAGGGTCGGCCCGCCTACACCGTCAGCGTGCTGGCCGACCCGGCCCTCGTTGCCGAGCTCGCCACGGTGCTGTCGTCCGAGACCGGTTCGCTCGGGGTGCGCGCCCACGGGCTCGAGCGCTGGCCACGGGCCCGCACCGACGACGCCGTCACCGTCGAAGGCGAGCGCATCCGGGTGAAGGTGGGCGCCGGACGCGTGAAGGTCGAGTACGAGGATGCGTCCGCCGCCGCCCGCCGCCTCGGGCGCCCGATTCTCGAGGTCATCGCCGAGGCCGAAGCGGCGGGGCGCACGCCGTCGTGACCGAGTACGACGCCGTCGTCGTCGGTGCCGGCCCGAACGGTCTCACGGCCGCAGCGCGGCTTGCCACGTCGGGGTGGAGGGTTCTCGTCCTCGAGCGCAACGAACGCGTCGGCGGCGGCGCCCGCACCGACGCCTTCGACGAGGCCGGCGCGGTCTACGACGTGTGCTCGACGGCCCATCCCTTCGGCGTGGCATCCCCGGCGTTCGCCGCTCTCGGGCTGGAGCGTCACGGCCTCGACTGGTGCCACGCACCCCTGCCGCTGGCCCATCCCTTCGACGACGGCAGCGCCGCCGTGCTCCACCGGGACCTCGACGCCACCGTGGGCGGCCTCGGCCTCGATGGCGCCGCCTACCGATCTCTGGTCGAGCCGCTCCTCAGCCGGTGGCCCGACGTCGCCGCCGGCTTCCTCTCCCCGCTCCTGCCGGTGCCTAACCACCCGGTGGCGATGGCCCGCTACGGACTGGTCGGCATCCGCTCGGCGTCGATGCTCGTGCGGCGGTTTCGCGAGCCGGCGACGCGCGGTTTGATCGCCGGCCTGGCCGCCCACTCGTTCTTGCCGCTCGAGCACGTGCTCACGGGTGGCATCGGGCTGTCGCTGGGGTTGGCGGCCCACGCCGTCGGGTGGCCGGTGGCGCGGGGCGGCTCGCAGGCGATCGTGGACGCGCTGGCGGCCGTCGTCACGAGCCACGGGGGCGAGATCGTGACCGGAACAGAGGTCACGTCGCTCGGCCAGCTGCCGCCGGCGGCCGCCGTCGCCCTCGACGTGACGCCCGCGCAGCTCCTCACCATCGCCGGTGACCGCCTGCACGGCTGGAAGGCCTGGCGGCTCCGGCAGTGGCGCTACGGCCCGGCCGCCTCGAAGGCCGACTACCTGCTGTCGGCGCCGATGCCGTGGGTCAACGAGGCGTGCCGGGAGGCGGGCGTCGTGCACATCGGCGGGCGCTTCGAGGACATCGCCAACGCCGAGCGCACCACGAGCGGCGGCACGGTGGCCGAGCGGCCTTTCGTGCTGGCCTCGCAGCCGGTGCTGGCCGATCCCGCACGGGCACCGGCGGGACGGCACGTCCTGTGGACGTACGCCCACGTGCCCCACGGCTCGGGCGTCGACGAGTCACCGCGGATCGAGGCCCAGCTCGACCGGTTCGCGCCCGGATGGCGTGACCTGATCGTCGAGAAGCGGGTGAAGACGGCGACGCAGTTCGAGAAGTACGACCCCAACTACGTCGGCGGCGACATCGCCGGCGGATCGCTCGGGCGCGGCCAGCTCCTGCTCCGGCCGTGGGGTGTGATCGACCCCTACCGGACGCCCGTGCCGGGTGTGTGGCTGTGCTCGGCCTCCACGCCGCCGGGCGCCGGCGCCCACGGCATGTGCGGCTGGCACGCCGCCGGCCGGATCCTCAGCGCCCGAGGGCTTCGTTCACGAACTGCGTGAGCTGATCGGTGGTCAGCTCGCCGTGAGCGCGGCCTTTCACCGTGCCATCGGGTCCGAGCACGACGAGGTACGGGAACGACGTGAGCCCGTAGGCCTGTCCCGCCGCGCCGTCGTCGCTGTCGGCCAGGACGGGCGTGGGCCAGTTCTCACGCTGGAGCCATGCCGACGCCGGCGAGTTCACCGTCGACTGGTTGTAGGCGGTCGACACCGCCACCACCTTCAGGTCCGCCGGCTTCTGGGCCGAGTTCATCCACTGGACGAGCAACGGGACCTGGCGCTGGCAGTGCGGGCACCAATGCGCCACGAACACGACCAGTTGGGGCGAGCCGCCGCCGGGCGTGATGGACAGCGGTGAGCCGTCGAACAGCGACTGCCCCGTGACCGTGGGCGGCGTCTTTCCGATCGCCGGATCCGACGGTCCGCCCTGGTCGGGGTCGGCGGGCAGGGCGGTGCCGGTGACCTGGACCGGATACGTCTGCGGCCCCGCCGATGAATCGTCGGACCGGGTGGCGACGACGGCGATGACGGCGGCGACCACCACGACGGCGGCGATGCCAAGGGCGATCAGCGCGCCCTGGCCCGAGCGCTTCGCGGGCGGCGGTGGAGCCGCTGGCTTCTTGGCGGCGCCGGGCCGCGGTTTGGCGGCGGCCTTGGGCTTGGTGGTCATCCGTCCTCCTGGGGGAGCGTGACGAGCGTGAGGATCAGCGCGAAGCCGCACAACGCCATCAACGGCAGGCTGATGAACCCGAACTCCCGGAACCAGACGAACGTGCAGGGGATCGTGGACTTGCAGACGCCGGAGTCTGCTTCCGGGAACCACTCGACGATGTAATGGTAGGTGGAGATGGCGGCTCCGATGCCCGCGAGGGGCACGACGTAGTGCCAGATGGCGCGGTCGCGCCGGCCGGCGGCGATGGCGAGGATCACCACCAGCGGGTACATGGCAATGCGCTGGTACCAGCAGAGCGTGCACGGCACGAAGTCGGCCACCTCGGAGAAGTAGAGGCTGCCCGCCATGCAGGTGGCCGCCACCACGGCCGCGATCACGAGCGCCGGCCCGGCGAAGCTGTCGACCACCGCTCGGGCACCGGTGGATCGGGCCGCCAGCAGCCGGGCGCCGAGCAGGACGACCGTGCCGACGGCGGCCACGACGGCCAGGAGGGAGAAGAACACCTGGGCCGCCTCGGTGGACACGGGGAGGCATTCTGGCTCCCGCTTCCCACGATCTCGTTCGCGGTGAGTGTCACATACGCCTTGACCGCGGGTCAGTTCGAGCGGGACGGGTAGGTTCCGCGCCGTGGACGTGCTCGTGGACGCCGGCTGGCTCGCCGAGCGCCGCGCCGACGTCGTGGTCGCCGACGTGCGTTGGTACCTCGACGGCCGCGACGGGCGGGCCGCCTACGAGGCCGGCCACGTCCCGGGCGCCGTCTTCGTCGACCTCGACACCGATCTCTCTGGGCCCGGCGACCCGACCGAGGGCCGCCATCCCCTGCCGCCTGTCGAGCAGTTCGCCACCGCCATGGGCCGCCTCGGCATCGGCACCGCCGACGCCGTCGTCGCCTACGACGACACGGGCGGCGGGACGGCCGGACGGCTCGTGTGGATGCTGCGGGTCACCGGCCACGACGCCGCCCTGCTGGACGGTGGTCTGCGGGCCTGGCCCGGCCCGCTCGAAACGGGGCCCAGCCCGACGCGACCGCCGGCCGATTTCGCCGCCCGCCCCTGGCCGCCTGGCGCCCTCGCCGACGCCGACGAGACGGCGGCGGCCGCCACCAACGGCACGGTCCTCGATGCTCGCAGCGTCGAACGCTTCCGGGGCGAGAGCGAGACCGTCGACCGCCGCGCCGGGCACATTCCGGGAGCCCGGAGCGCCCACTGGACCGGCAACCTCGATCCGACGACCGGACGGTTCCTGCCGCCCGACGCCCTCCGGCGGCGGTTCGAGTCGCTCGGCGTGCGCGCCGGCGACGAGGTCGTCGCCTACTGCGGGTCCGGCGTCTCGGCGTGCGCCAACCTCGTCGCCCTGGAGCGAGCCGGCTTCACCCGCGCCCGGCTGTACGTCCCGTCGTGGTCGGGGTGGTCGGCCGATCCCGACCGACCGGCCGCCACCGGCGACTGACGCCGCTTCCGGTTACCCGAGTAGCGTCATCGCACGTGGCCGAATCGCCATCGGCCGCGGCAGCAACCCTCCGTGAGCTGCGCGGCCAACGTCGACGCAACCGCGTGCGTGACCTCGACTGGTTCGAGGCGGCCTACCGCGCCTACCTGACCGGGATCGTCGGGCTGGTCATCGTCCTGGTGGCATCGAGCTGGCTCGGTGATCGGCGGCCGTCCCCCGAGGGGTTCGCCGATCTGTTGGAGTACGGGCCGGCCGCCATCGGCCTGCTGGCCGCCGTCGCCGTCGCCCTCGGCCTGCGCTCGGGAAGCCGCGGCGGACCGCTCGCCGTCGAGCCGGCCGAGGTGCGGTACACGCTCCTCTCGCCGATCCCGCGGCGCATCGCTCTGATCGGTCCGGCCCTGCGCCAGATCCGGTTCAGCGCCTTCCTCGGGGCCGTGGTCGGCGCCATCGCCGGAGTGCTGGCGTGGCGTCGCCTCGGCGACAACGGCTTCAAGTGGGCGGCGAGCGGCGCCGCCACCGGCGCCGCTGTCGCGGTGCTGCTCGTCGGCTGCGCGCTAGTGGCCTCCGGCGTGCGGCTGCGACCATGGCTCGCCACCGCGCTCGGCGCCGTCGTGCTGGCGTGGGCGGCGGCCGACCTGGCCGGTTACGTGGCTGCGCCCACCACCACCTTCGGCAGCCTCTTCCTCTGGCCGCTGCGGATCCACTGGATCGATCTGGCCGGCGTGGCCGGCGCCCTGGCCATCACCGCCTTCGGCCTGAGCCGCCTCGACTCCCTCTCGCTCGAGGCGGCCGAGCGCCGCACGGGCCTGGTGGGACAACTCCGGTTCGCCGTCACGGTGCAGGACCTCCGCACGGTGATCGTGCTCCGTCGCCAGCTGGCCCAGGACCGGCCGCGCGCCCGGCCGTGGTTCGCGCTACGAGGCCGCTCCCGGTTCATCGTGTGGCGCCGCGGCTGGCACGGCCTGCTGCGGTTCCCGGCCGTGCGGCTGGCCCGGCTGGTCGTCCTGGCCGCCGGCGCCGGCATCGCCATGAGCGCGGCGTACCACGGCACCACCCCGCTCGTCCTCGTGGCCGCCCTCGCCTCGTACCTCGCCGGCCTCGACATCATCGAGCCGCTCTCCCAGGAGATCGATCAGCCCGACTACACCGACTCGATGCCGATGGAGAAGGGCGATCTGTTGTGGCGCCACGCCGCCGTGCCTGCCGTCGTGGCGGCGGTGCTCGGGCTGGTCGGCGCGGCCGTGGCCGTCGCTCTCAACCGGACCGCCGAGTCCGTCCAGCTCGCCGCCGTGCTCTTCCTCCCCGTGGCGTGGTGCGGTACGGCCGGCGCCGTCGTTTCGACCGTGATGGGCGCGCCGGAGCCGTTCAAGGACGGTCAGCTCCTGCCGCCCGAGGTGGCCGGCATGAAGCTCGCCCTGCGCACGGTGTGGCCGCTGCTCGTTGCGCTGGCCGGCACGCTGCCGGTGGTGGTGGCCCGGCGGGCCCACGTGAACGGCGACTCTCCAATCCCCGCCGCGGTGCAGGCCGGGATCGGTGCTCTGCTCGTGGCGGCGTTCACCGTCGCCTGGCTTCGCTTCCGGGAGCCGGCCAGGGCATGGTGGAAGCACTTCATGGAAGAGGGACAGCAGGCGGCGAAGGACCGCCAGGCTGCCAAGAACGCGAGCCGATAGGTCCGGTCGATGCACGAGTCGAGCAGCCGTAACCCCCGCTCTTGGCGCCTTCGGCGCCGGGCCGCTCGGGCCACGCCTGCGCCGGGCGGCGCAGGCTCTAGGAACGGAACCAGGTGATGAGCCGCACTCACCCGAAGCCCACGACGTCGAGCACGGCGCGGCCCACCCATCCGGCCAAGCCGGCCACGCGCCCGGCTAAAGCCGCCTCCACCGAGCCGGCGGCGAAGAAGGCACCGCCGGCGCCGAAGCGCCCGTCGGGAGCCGCCCTGTGGGCCGCCGGCCTCACCAAGGAGTACGGCGACCTTCCGGCCCTGGCTCCGCTCGACCTCACGATCCCCGAGCACCAGTCGGTGGTGCTCATCGGCCACAACGGCTCGGGCAAGACGACGTTCCTGCGCATGGCGGCCGGCCTGCTCGAACCGACGGGTGGGATCGTCGAGCTCAACGGCCATCCCGTCGGTTCGATCGAGGCGCGCACCGCCGTGTCGTACGTGTCAGACAACCCCACCTTCTACGAGGACCTGTCGGTGTGGGAGCACCTCGAATACGTCGCCCGGCTGCACGGTCGCGACGACTGGGACCAGGACGCCGCCGACCTCCTCGGTCACCTCGGACTGTACGAGCGGGCCGACGACCTGCCCGTCACGTTCAGCCGTGGCCTGCGACAGAAGACGGCGCTCGCCCTCGGCCTTATCCGGCCCTTCGAGCTGCTGCTCATCGACGAGCCCTTCGTCGGCCTCGACGCCAGCGGCAGAGTGGCGCTCCTGGAACTGCTCGACGAGGCGCGTGAGCGCGGCGCCGCCCTCGTGGTCGCCACCCACGATCTCGAGTTCGTGCAGCGCGTGTCGCGCTGCGTTGCCCTGCGCGACGGCGAGTTGGCCTACGACGGCGGCACCGAGGGCATCGACGTGCTCGGCCTCGTGTCCTGAGCCCAACCGTCGACCCACGCCGGCACAGGTACGCGCTATGGTCCGGCCCATGTTCGAGTACGACTCCGTCAGTGCCTCGGCCTACGACGCCAACTCACTCGTGGGCAAGCTGAACGAGAAGGCGTCCGATGGGTGGGAGGTCGTGTCGATCGTCCCGACCGGCGGCGAGGTGACCGCCTTCCTGAAGCGCTCGGCAGGGGCCGGGTCGGACGGGCAGGCCACGACGGAACCAGAAGCAGAGGCGGCGATGGCCGTCGTCGGAGTGAGCGAGCCGGCCGGATGGGCCGCCGAGCCGAGCACGAAGGCCGAAGAGGCGTCGGCGGAGAGCGCGTGGGGCGCCGGAGCGGCCGCCGGCGCCGGGGCAGCTGCGGTCGAGGACGCCGTCGCCGAACCGGAGGCGCCGTCGGCGCCCGAGCCGGCGGCCGCGCCCGAACCCGAGCCCACCC
>JBKOXV010000145.1:0-6114 GCA_046725105.1 bacterium
GCGCCGGTGCCACCGTGGCCCACCTGTGCGTCGAGCACGGGGCCGTGCTCGGGGAGGAGTGCCTCATCGCCAACGGCGCCACCGTCCTCGACGGTGCCCAGATCGGAGCCCGGTCGCTGATCGCCGCCCACTCGCTCGTGCCCACGGGAGCCGTGATCCCCGAGGGCGTGCTGGCCGCCGGCTCGCCCGTCGAGGTGAAGCGCTCCATCGCCGGCACGCCGGCGGAGATGTGGGTCACGATGAACCCGCCCGTCTACGCCGAGCTCGCCCAACGCCACAAGATCGGCGTGGCACCCGTCGTCTGACCCACCGGTTCTGACGACGATTCGGGCGCGTTTTGGCACCCGAGCGACGCGAAAACCGCTTGGTAGCGATCAGCCGCCGTAGTTCATGCGGGTGTCCTCCATACGCAGCACCGGCGTCTCCTCGGCCTTGCTGAAGCCGGCATCGACGACCTCGCCCACGAACAGGGTGTGGTCGCCCACGTCGACGGCCCGGCGCACCTCGCACTCCACGTAGGCGACGGCCTGCGTGAGGATGGGCACGCCGGTGACGCCGTCGCGGTACGGGAACCCGTTCAACGTGCGGGCGGCGGCGTCGACGTCGACCGGCTTGGTGAACTTGCGAACGATGGCCCGGTCCTCGCGGTCGATGATGCACAGGCTGAACGTCCCGCCGGCGGCGATCAGCTCGTGGGTGAACGCTTCCTTCTCCACGCTGATCCCCAGCAGCTTCGGCTCGAAGCTCAGCTGCGACGCCCAGTTGAGCGTCATCCCGTTGCGGCGCTCGCCGTCGCGGCTCCCGACGATGTACAGCCCCGAGGGCATCGTCCACAGCACCCGCCGCCGCAACCGGTCGTACTCGTCGGGATCGACACCGGCGGGGAAGGGGCCGACCGGCCCGGACGACGTGGGCATGACGCCGGACCGTACCTGCTGGCGCTCAGGCGAAGCGGGCCCGGTGCTCGCCCGGCGTGATGCCCGTGCGCCGCTTGAAGGAGCGGTGGAACGTCTCGACGGTGCCGAAGCCGCACCGCCGGGCGATGGCGTCGAGCCCGGAGTCGGTGCTCTCCAACAGCTGGCGGGCCGTGTCGACGCGCACCCGCTCGACGTGCTGAGCCACCGTCGTGCCGGTCTCGGCCCGGAACAGCCGGGCGAGGTGCCGGGGGCTCATCCCCGCCCGCCGGGCGAGGACGCCGATCGAGTGGTCGCCGCCCGGCTCGGCGGCGATGGCGTCGAGGACGGCTCGCACGTCGGGCCGGCCGGGAGCGGGCAGGTCGAGGTGAGCCGAGAACTGCGCCTGGCCACCGGGGCGCTGCACGAACAGCACCATCCAGCGGGCCACAGCACGGGCCAGGGCCGGCCCGTGGTCGTCTTCGACCAAGGCCAAGGCCAGGTCCATCCCGGCCGTGATGCCGGCCGAGGTCCACACGTCGCCGTCGCGCACGAAGATCCGGTCGGACTCGACCTGGATGGCCGGGTAGCGCCGGGCCAGCGAGTCGCACCAGGCCCAGTGCGACGTGGCCCGCCGGCCGTCGAGCAGTCCGGCTTCGGCGAGGAGGAAGGCGCCCGTGCACACGCTCGTGACCCTCCGGCAGCGCGGCGCCAGCGCCCGCACGGCCGCCGGCAGCCGGGGATCCTGCTCGGGCCGGCGTGCCGGGAGGCCGCCGACCACCATCATCGTGTCGACCGGACCCCGCACGCTCGACAGCGGCACGGTGTCGAGCACCAAGCCGCTCCCGGAGGGGGCCGGTCCGCCGTCGAGGCTGCCCACGACGAGCTCGTAGCCCGGGTCGGCTCCCGAGCGCGTCGCCACCCAGAAGACCTCCGACGGGCCCACCACGTCGAGCAGCGTGGCGCCCGCATAGGTGACGATCACGACGCGCCGCATGGGGACACTATGGCACGAATCGTCATCCCTGTGTCATTGCGGACAAGGCCGGCGTGGCGCACTGTCGTGCCATGGACATCGCCCTTGCCGTCTTTCCCGAACTGACCGCCCTCGACATCCTCGGCCCCTACCAGGTGCTCACCCGGCTACCCGACGCCACCGTGCGGTTCGTCTCAGCGAGACGGGGCGAGGTGCGCGACGACGTCGGCCTCGTGGCCTTCCCCATCGAGCACACCTACGACGACGTCATGGCGCCCGACGTGGTGGTCGTGCCGGGCGGCACCATCACCCGCCGCATGGCCAGATACGGCGACCCGATCGTGCCGTGGCTCCGAGCCATTCACCCCACGACGACGTTCACCACCTCCGTGTGCACCGGCTCGCTGCTCCTCGGCGCCGCCGGGATCATCACCGGGCTCGAGGCCACCTCACACTGGGCCGCCCTCTCCGCCCTCGAGGAGTACGGCGCCCGGCCCACCCTCCAGCGGGTGGTCGAGCAGGGCAAGGTCATCACCGCCGCCGGCGTGTCGTCGGGCATCGACATGGCCCTCGTGCTCGCGGCGCGGATCGCGGGCGACGAGGTCGCCCAGGGCATCCAGCTCGCCATCGAGTACGACCCGCAGCCGCCGTTCGACGCCGGATCGCCGGCCAAGGCGCCCGCCGCGGTGGTCGCCGCCGTCGAGGCCCGGATCGGACGGCGCATCGAGAAGATGGCCGCGGCGCCCAGCTAGCCGCGGGCAGGGACGCCGGACGGATCGAGCTGGGCGAGGAACTGGGCGCAGCGCTCGGCCTCGTCGAGCTCGCCGAGCCGGGTGGCAGCCTGGCCGAGGCCCCGCAGCGCCCGCAGGAACCCCCGGTTGGGCTCGTCCTGCCAGCGCACGTACCCGCTCCCCCGCCAGCCGCTCGCCCGCAGCCGGTCGAGGCCCCGGTGATAGCCGACCCGGTAGCAGGCGTAGGCCTCCACGTCGCGGGGCGAGGCGTCACCCAACCGGGCCCAGGCGTCGAGGTAACGGGGCCACCGGGCGCACACCGCCGAGACGGCGTCGTAGCGTTCGGCGGCCGGTCGGGCCAGGGCGTCCTCCAGGGCCAGCCGGGCGTCGTCCGGCTCGGGATCGAGCACCGTGGACGGCGGTCCCTGCGACGACAAGGTGACGGGTCGCTCGTCGGACATGGTCCCGATCGTAGGAAGCCGCAAGGGGCCAGCGAGAATGGACCCGTGCCCGATCCCACGGAAGACCTGCTGGCGTTCATCGCGGCGTCGCCGTCGCCCTATCACGCCGTGGCCACGGCGGCGGCCCGGCTGGAAGCGGCCGGGTTCAAGCCCCTGGACGAGGCCGAGGCGTGGGAGGACGTGGCGGGGCCTCGCTACGTCGTGCGGGGCGGGGCCCTGGTGGCCTGGCGGGCGCCCGAGGACGCGCCACCCCACGCCGGCTTCCGCGTCGTCGGCGCCCACACCGACTCCCCCAACCTGCGGCTGAAGCCCCATCCCGACGCCGGCAGCGCCGGCTGGCGGCAGCTGGCCGTCGAGATCTACGGCGGCGCCCTCCTCAACTCGTGGCTAGACCGCGACCTCGGGTTGTCTGGTCGCCTGGTGCTGGCCGACGGCTCGGTGCGGCTGGTGCTGATCGACCGGCCCCTGGCCCGAGTGCCCCAGCTCGCCATCCACCTCGATCGCGACGTCAACGAGCGTGGCCTGGTGCTCGACCGCCAGACCCACATGGTGCCGGTGTGGGGCCTCGGCCCGGTCGACGACGGCGGCCTGCTGCGCCTGGTAACCGAGGAGGTCGGCGTCGACGCCGCTGACGTCGTCGGCTTCGATCTCATGCTGCACGACCTGACGCCGCCCACCCGGCTCGGCGCCGATCGGGAGCTGATCGCCGCCCCCCGCCTCGACAACCTGTTCTCGTGCTGGGCCGGCATCGAGGCCCTGAGCCGGCGGGCCGGCGCCGACGACGTCATCCCGATCGTGTGTTTGTTCGATCACGAGGAGGTCGGCTCGGCCAGCACCACCGGCGCCGCCGGGCCCCTGCTGGAGACGGTGGTCGGCCGGCTGGTGACAGCCCGCGGCGGCACCGCCGACGATCGCCACCGGGCCCTGGCCCGTTCGTTCTGTGTGTCGGCCGACATGGCCCACGCCGTGCACCCGAACTACGTCGACCGTCACGAACCCGGGCACCGGCCCCGACCCAACGCCGGCCCGGTGCTCAAGGTGAACACGAACCAGCGCTACGCCACCGACGCGGTCACCCAGGCCGCCTTCACGCAAGCCTGCGACCAGGCCGGCGTGCCGTGGCAGGTCTTCGTGTCCCGGAACAACGTGCCCTGCGGGTCGACGATCGGCCCGCTCACCGCCACCCGCCTGGGCATCGCCACGGTCGATGTGGGATGTGCGCAGCTGTCGATGCACTCGGCCCGAGAGCTGGCCGGCGCCGACGACCCCGCCTACCTGGTGGCGGCGCTCGACGTCTTCCTGCGCCCGGCGAACAGCCCAGTTGCGTCATAGCGGCCCCTGGTTCGACTCGATACGGTGATCGAACCCCCCACGCTGACTGGAGATTGTCATGAAGGCTTCTGGCCTCGTCGCGGGCGCTGCCCTGGTCGCCCTCCTCCTCGCCGGCTGCGGCAGCGACAACTCGCCCTCGGTCTCCGCCACCGCCGTGTCCGGCAGCACCGCCACGACGGCGTCCGGCAGCAGCGCCACGACCTCCGGCGGGAGCACCGCCACGACCTCCGGTGGGAGCACCACCACCCCGTCGTTCTCCGGCAACGCCAACAGCGACTTCTGCGACGTCGCCAAGGAACTCACCAGCAGCGACTTCGCCAGCTCACTGAGCGATGAGAATCCGGATCTGAAGGCCGGCCTCAGCGAGATCAACGAGACCCTGGCGAGGGCCGAGGACACGGCGCCGAAGGAAATCAAGGCCGACGTGGCCACCCTCGCCGACGCCCTGAAGAAGTACAGCGACTTCCTCGCCAAGTACGACTACGACATCGCCAAGATCACCGAGGCGGCCCAGAAGGATCCCAAGGTCCTCCAACAGGCCACCGAAGCGCTGAGCGACCCGAAGATCGCGGAGGCCAGCACCCGCATCGAGGCCTACTCGCAGCAGGTCTGCGGCATCGAGACCTCGACGACGAGTTAGGCACCCGCCCGGATCTGGGCCCGGTCGAACAGGCGCTGCAGCTCCTCGTGCACACGACTGGTGAGATCGTGGACGGCGGCGCGCGGCACCCGCCCGCCGTCACTCTCGGCCACCAGCGGCGCGCCGATCACCACCGCCACCTTCCGGGGGCGGATGAAGCGCGTCCCCTTCGGCATCACCCGCTCGGAGCCGCCGATCCCGACAGGCACGATGGGCACACCGGCGCGCGCCGCCAGGTAGGCGGCTCCCTCGAACAGCGGCGCCACCACGGGCCCGCTCTTGCGCTCCCCCTCGGGGAAGACGACCAGCGGCTCGCCGGCGGCGAGCACCTCGGCGCAGCGGCGCAGCGCCTCGCGGTCGGCCGTGCCCCGGCTCACCGGGAAGCCGCCGAGCGCCGACAAGAACCAGCCCACCGTCGGCTTCTTCCACAGCGAGTCCTTGCCCATGAAGCGGAGCCGGCGCCGGGTCGTCAGCGAGGCGTAGGGCGTGTCCATGTTCGAGCGATGGACCGGTGCCAGCACGAAGGCGCCCTGGATGGGGACGTGGTCGCGTCCCTCGACCGATGCCCGGTTCCAGACACGCACGAAGACGCCCACGAGCGTGCGGGCCACGGCGTAGAACAGCCGCGACGCCAGGCTCTGCCCCACGATGTGGCTCCTGATGCGCGTCACGGCAGAAGCGCTTCGATCTCGTCGACGATGTCGTCGACGGCCCGGTCGGTGGTGTCGATCACCACGGCGTCGTCGGCCTGGACGAGCGGGTTGGTCGGCCGACCCTCGTCGAGGGCGTCGCGCTCGGCGATGGCGGCGGCCACGTCCTCGTAGTGGAGGTCGGTGACCTCTCGGTGGCGGCGGCCGGCCCGCACCTCCGGCGACGCCGTGAGGTACAGCTTCAGGTCGGCGTCCGGGAACACCACCGAGCCGATGTCGCGACCCTCGATCACGCCACCGCCGTGGGCGCGCGCCCACTCGACCTGGCGGCGACGGAGCTCCTCGCGCACATCGGGGTTGGCGGCCACGATGCTGACCGCCCGCGTCACTTCAGGTCCGCGGATCTCGAGCGAGGCGTCGACACCGTCGAC
>JBKOXV010000144.1:0-7314 GCA_046725105.1 bacterium
CGACGGAGAACGGGCGTCTGAAGGTGATTCCGAAGGATGTGGCCGCCGCCATCCACGAGGCCGCCGCGGAGGTGACGGCCGGCGTGTGGGACGATCACTTCCCCGTCGACGTGTACCAGACCGGGTCGGGGACGTCGTCGAACATGAACATGAACGAGGTGCTCGCCACCTTGGCGGGTGAGCGACTCGGTTCCGACGTCCATCCCAACGACGACGTCAACGCCTCGCAGTCGTCGAACGACGTGTTCCCGTCGGCCATCCACCTGGCCGCCACGCAGGAGATCGCCCGGGAGCTGATCCCGGCCCTCGAGCACCTGGCCAGGACGCTGCGCCGCAAGCAGCGCCAGTTCCGCACCGTGGTCAAAGCGGGCCGCACCCACTTGATGGACGCCACGCCGGTCACCCTCGGCCAGGAATTCGGTGGGTACGCCGCCGCCATCGAGCACGGCGTGGAACGGCTGCAGGCCGCCCTGCCGCGCGTGGGCGAGCTGCCGCTCGGCGGCACGGCCGTCGGGACCGGCATCAACTGTCCCAAGGGGTTCGCCAAGGCCGTGATCGCCCGGCTGGCGGCCGAGCTCGACTTGCCGTTGACCGAGGCACGCGACCACTTCGAAGCCCAAGGCGGGCGCGACGCCCTGGTGGAGGCGAGCGGCGTGTGCCGGGTCATCGCCGTCAGCCTCAACAAGATCGCCTTCGACCTCCGGCTGATGGGTTCCGGTCCGCGTTGCGGCCTGGCCGAGATCCGCCTGCCCGACCTCCAGCCGGGGTCGTCGATCATGCCCGGCAAGGTGAACCCGGTCGTCCCCGAGGCCGTCCACCAGGTGGTGGCCCAGGTCATCGGCAACGACGCCGCCGTCGCCTGGGGCGGCGCCATGGGGAACCTCGAGCTCAACGTGATGCTGCCCGTCATCGCTCGGAACCTGCTCGAGTCGATCCGGCTGCTGGTCCGCGTGGCTCGCACGCTGGCCGACAAGTGCGTCGCCGCCATCGAGGCCGACGAGGAGCGCTGTCGCGCCTACGCCCTGTCGTCGCCGTCGATCGGGACGGCGCTCAACCCGTACATCGGGTACGAGGCCGCTGCCAAGGTCATCAAGCGCGCCCAGGCCGAGGGCAAGACGCTGCGCGACGTCGTTCTCGAAGACGGCTTGCTGTCAGAGTTCGATGTCGACAAAGCCCTCGACGTGCTCGCCATGACCAAGGGCGGCGTGCCGAACCGCTGACCACCGGCGTCGATATGACGGTGTTCCACCCCTGCGGTGGAGAAGCGTCACGTCGGCGGGTAGGCGGGGAGGGCGGGCGTGCCGACGAAGGCGGGTGGGTCGCCCGGCTCGGGGATCACCGGCCGTGACCAGTGCACGGCCGTAGCGACCTTGTCGGCGGCGGCGCGCCATGTGTGCGGGTCCCAGCCCTCCGCCGACGCCTCGACGGTGCCGTCCATCAGAACGAACACGAAGGCGGGCAGGTGCTCCAGCCCGAGGGCCTTCACGGCGACGCGGTCCGGGTCGGTGAAGGTGAGGAACTCGTTGGCGAGCGGCCCCAGGAAGGCGCGGGCGTCGTCGGCGTCGGCGGTGACGAGCCAGCTGACGCGGACGGCAGCGTCGCGGAACTCGCGCAAGATGCGCCCGGCCACGTCGAGCACCCAGGCGCTCTCGTTCGTGTAGGGATCGACGGCCACCGTGACCAGGTGGAAGACCGTGAGCCACTCCTCGACCGTGCGGCTGTCGCCCTTGAGCGGCGTCAGCATGAGGTCGGCGGGGGGATCGGTCGCCACGGCCGAGGAAGGTAGCGGATGGGGCGGTATGGTCCGCCAGATGCACCCGATCGAGCGCCTTCGGTACGTGGCCCGGGCGTCGGGTGCCAGCCAGTCGTTGCTCGTCCGCGAGACGGCGGGGGCGCTGTCGGGCCTCGGCTTCGATCCGGCCGGGCTGGTGACGGCGTGCCGTCGGATCGTCGACCGTCACGTCACCTCGGCGCCGTTGTGGTGGCTGTGCGCCCGGGTGCTCACCGCCACCGACCCGCTGGCCGAGGCGTACCGAGCCGCCGACGAGATCGCCGCCGACCCGACGGGCTCGGCCCTCGCCGACGCCCTTCCGCCTGACGCCACGGTGTGCGTGCTCGGGTGGCCGGACCTCGTCGGCGACGCCTTGGTGCGTCGCGGCGACCTCGAGGTACTCGTCGTCGACGCCCTCGGGGAAGGATCGGGCCTGGCCCGGCGGCTGCGGCGCTCCGACATGGAAGCCGAGGAGGTCCCCACGGCCGGCCTCGGGGCGGCGGCGGCGGCGTCGGACCTCGTGGTGCTCGAGGCCACCGCCATCGGAGCCACGGGCGCCATCGCCATCGCCGGCTCACGGGCCGCCGCGGCGGTGGGGCACCACGCCGGCGTGCCCGTCTGGCTCGTCGGCGGCGTCGGCCGCGTCCTGCCGACGCGCATGTGGGACGCCCTCCTGAGCCGGCTCGACGAGGCCAGCGAACCGTGGGACAGCGACGACGAATGCGTGCCGCTCGACCTGATCGACCGGCTGTGCGGTCCCGCCGGCCCGGAGTCGGTCGCCGACGGCGTCCGGCGCATCGACTGCCCCGTCACCCCGGAGTTGTTCAGGCCCACCGCCTTTTAGGAGACTCCGGGCGATGCCGTCACGCCGTGAGCTCATCAAGATGACGCCCGAGGAGCTCGACACCTTCCTCGGCGAGCGCCATACCATGAACGTCGCCACGATCGGGCCGAGCGGCCATCCGCACGTGCATGCCATGTGGTACGGGTTCGTCGACGGCAAGCCGGCGTTCTGGACGTTCGGCAAGAGCCAGAAGATCATGAACCTGCGGCGCGATCCGAAGATCACGGCGCTGGTGGAGGACGGCGAGACCTACAACGAGCTGCGCGGCGCCGAGCTCATCGGGACGGGCCGGATCGTCGAGAACAAGGACGAGATCATCGCCATCGGCGCCGCCGTGGCGGAGCGCTACACGGGCCCGGTCACCGAGCGGGCCATGACCTTCATCGAGGCCCAGGCGGACAAGCGACTGGGCGTCGTGATCGACGTCGAGCGGGTCGTCACCTGGGACCACCGCAAGCTGGGCGGCGCGTACTGAGCCCGTCGCGCCGGAAGTTGGACGCCTGGGCGCCCTTTGGGGCACTCTCACCTCCAAGTTCGAGCGAGTTAGGGTCGCGGCCATGGGTGAGATGGTCGAGTTTCCGAGCAACGGTGGCACCGCAACGGGGTATCTCGCCATGCCGGAGGGGGATCGGGGCCCCGGCGTCCTCGTCATCCAGGAGTGGTGGGGCCTCGTACCCCACATCAAGGACGTCGCCGACCGGTTCGCCGCCGAGGGCTTCGTCGCCCTGGCCCCCGACCTGTACCACGGCGCCACCACCAGCGAACCGGACGAGGCCGGCAAGCTCATGATGGCGATGAACATGGAGCAGGCCGCCAAGGACCTCTCCGGCGCCGTCACGTTGCTGCAGGAGCGCAGTGGGCACGACGCCGTCGGCGTCGTCGGCTTCTGCATGGGCGGCGGCCTGGCCCTCGTCACCGGCACACTGCGCCCCGACGCCGTGAAGGCCGTCGTGCCGTTCTACGGGCTCATCCCGTGGCCGTCGGCCCAGCCGGACTGGTCGAAGCTCGACGCCGCCGTGCTCGGCCACTACGCCGCCCTCGACGGCTTCTTCACGCCGGAGAAGGCCCAGGAGCTGGAGGACACCTTGAAGGCGGCCGGCAAGGACGTTGAGATCATCGTCTACCCCGACGTCGACCACGCCTTCTTCAACGACACCCGGCCCGAGGTGCACGACCCCGACGCGTCACGGGCGGCGTGGGAGCGCACCATCGATCACTTCCGGCGCACGCTGGCGTAGCGCGCCGGCAGCCAGCCCGGCTCGACCTCCTCCTCGTCGAGCGGGCGCAAGCCGGCCTCGAGGATGTCGGCACGTTCGCACACCCCGACGCGCTCGCCCCGGTCGAGCACGGCCAGCTGGTCGACGTCGTGCTCCACCATCCGCCGCAGCGCCGTCTGCAGCGAGTCGCGCACGTCGACCGTCACGCCGTCGCCGTTGCCGTCCCCGGGGATCACCACGGCGGCCACGGGCAACGTACGGAGGGGGTCGGAGTGGAAGGCGGCCGGCACGCGCACGCCGCGTCGGGCCAGCTTCTCGGTCATGATGCTGTGGGGTAGCAGCGTGCGGGCCACGACGTCGGCCAGCACGGTCGCCAGCATGAGCGGCAGGATGGCGTTGTAGTCGCGGGTCAGCTCGAACAGGAACACAATGGCGGCGAACGGGGCGCGGGCGGCGGCACCGAAGGTGGCCGCCATCGCTACGAGAGCGAAGGCCGACGGCGCCACGCCAAGGCCCGGAAAGGCCGAGGCGAGTGACTGGCCGAGGAGCGCTCCGGCCGACGAACTGATGATCAGGATGGGCGCCAGCGTGCCGCCGGACGTGCCCGACGCCAGGGCGATCCACCAGATGACGAGCTTGCCGACGGCCAACGCCGCCAGCGTGCCGAGGGCCAGCCGGCCGGCGAGGGCGTCGTCGATCACGTCGTAGCCGACGCCCAGGGCACGCGGCACGAGCAGCCCGAGCGACGCCCAGATGGCGGCGCCGATGACCGGGTGCCAGGCCTCGCCGACGGGCAGCCGGCGGAACAGCGCCTCCACGATGAACAGGCCCCGGGAGATCACCACGGCCAGGAGGCCGCACAACGGACCGAGGGCGGCGAACAGGGGCAACTGGCCCAGCCCGGCGAACCCGTGGGTGGGGACGGTGAAGAGCGGTCCGGCTCCGAAGAGCACGGCGTGCACGCCGCCGGCGATGCTCGCGGCGACGACGAGCGGGATGAAGGCGCGCGGTGAGAACTCGAAGAGCAGCAGCTCGATGGCCAGCACCACCGCCGCCAAGGGCGTGCCGAAGGTGGCGGCCATGCCGGCGGCGGCGCCGCACGCCAGCAGGATCTTGCGCTCGCTGGCCGACACATGGAGCGTCTGGCCGACGAGCGAACCGAGAGCGCCGCCCGTGACGATGATGGGTCCCTCGGCACCGAACGGGCCGCCGGTGCCGATCGCCGCCGCCGCCGACAGGGGCTTGGCCACGGCGGTGCGAGGCGCGACGCGGCTGCGGCGCGTCAGCACGGCGTCCATCGCCTCGGGGATGCCGTGGCCGCGGATGATCGGCGACCACCGCGCCAGCAGTGTGATCACGGTGGCGCCGGCCATGGCCACGAGCACGATCTGCGGCCCGCGCTGGAGATCGCTGAAGTCGGGCAGCGTCGTGCCCCAGCGGTGGAACAGTGCCAGGTTGGTGAGCACGGCGATGCCGCGGATCAGGACCCACGCCGCTCCGCCGGCGGCCAATCCGAGCCCGGCCGCCAGCCCGCACAGGAGCACGAGGCGTCGGGGCGGATGTCCGATCACGCGGTAGATTGTATCGTGTGACGATAGAAAGGCCGAACGACGCCGACTACGAACGGCTCCTCGCCTTCCGCACCACCTTGCGGCGGTTCCTGCACTGGAGCGGTGAGCAGGCGGCCGCCGTCGGACTCACGCCCCAGCAGCACCAGCTGCTGCTCGCCATCCGAGGCCACCCCGGGCCGGGGCCGCCGACGGTGGGCGACGTCGCCGAGCATCTCCTGCTGCGCCACCACAGCGCCGTCGAACTGGTCGATCGGGCCGAGCACGTCGGGCTGGTGGAGCGACTCGTCGACGCCGAGGATCGGCGGGTGGTGCGCCTCGCCGTCACGCCGACGGGCCGCCGGCTGCTGGAACGGCTCTCGCAGGCCCACCTCGAGGAGCTGGCCCGGCTGGGACCGATGGTGCGGCGCCTCACGCCCTCGACATAGCCTCGCAGCATGTCCGCGCGCACTCGTGACCTGCCCCGTCGCTCCTGCCTCTCGGTCCCCGGCTCGAGCGAGAAGATGCTGGGCAAGGCGCCCACGCTGCCGGCCGACATGGCGTTCCTCGACCTCGAGGACTCGGTCGCGCCGTTGGAGAAGGAAGGCGCCCGCGCCAAGGTCGTCGACGCCATCAAGAACCAGGACTGGGGCGACAAGGTCCTCTGTGTGCGGATCAACGCGTGGGACACGCAGTGGACGGCGTTCGACGTCATCGAGGTCGTCGGCAACGCCGGCGAGCGCCTCGAGGAGGTCATGCTGCCCAAGGTGCAGACCGCCGCCGAGGTGGTGGCCCTCGACCTCCTGCTCGGCCAAGTCGAGGCCCACGCCGGGCTGCCGAACGGGCACATCGGCATCGAGGCCCAGATCGAGACCACGCGTGGCCTCATCAACGTCGAGGAGATCTGCGCCGCGTCGCCGCGGCTGGAGACGATCATCTTCGGCCCCGCCGACTTCGCCGCCTCGATGGAGATGCCGGTGCTCACCGGAGGCGTGCAGATCCCCGAGTACCCGGGCGACCACTTCCACTACGTGTTCTCCAAGATCCTGATGGCGGGGCGGGCCAACGGCCTCCAGGTGATCGACGGGCCGTTCCTCAAGATCCGTGACTCCGACGCGTTCCGCGACTACTGCCAGCGCACCCGGGTGCTCGGCTACGACGGCAAGTGGGCGCTGCATCCCGACCAGGTCACCATCCTGAACGAGCTCTTCTCGCCGACCCAGGAGCAGTTCGACCGGGCGTGGGACATTCTCGAGGCCTACGAGCAGGCCACCGAGGGCGAGCGCAAGGGCGCCGTGATGTTCGGCGACGAGATGATCGACGAGGCCTCGCGCAAGATGGCGATCAAGTTCGTGAGCCGGGGGCAGCGGGCCGGACTGTCCCGGTCGTGAGCGGCGGGCGCGTCGACGCCATCCTGTTCGACGCCGGCGGTGTCCTCGTCGTTCCCGATCCCACGGTGCTCGGTCCGCTCTTGGCCCCGTACGGCGGGTCGGTCGATCCAGCCCTGCACCATCGCGCCCACTACGCCGCCATGCGGGCCCACGACGTCGGCGACGACGATGGCTGGCACGAGTACCGCCGCACGTACGCGACGGCCGTCGGCGTGCCAGAGGCCGAGCTCGGCGACGCCCTGCCGGTCCTCCGTGACACGTTCAACTCCTGGCTGTGGCGCTACCCGAACGCGGGCGCCGTCGACGTGCTCCGGGCGCTGGTCGACAAGGGCGTGCCGATCGGCGTGGTGTCGAACGCCAGCGGACAGATCGAGGCCGTGCTGCGGCGGGTCGGCCTGTGCCAGGTGGGCGCCGGCGCCGGCGCCTCGGTCCTCTGCGTCGTCGACTCGCACGTCGTGGGCGTGTCCAAGCCCGACCCCGCCATCTTCGCGTCGGCTCTCGAGCAGCTGGGCGTGCCCGCCGACCGGGTTGCGTACGTCGGCGA
>JBKOXV010000070.1:0-5533 GCA_046725105.1 bacterium
CTTCGTGGCGGCGCGGCCCCGGCTCGGCGAGGTGCTGGCCGGCTGCGACTCGGCCCGCGAGCTCGTCGGCCGCGGCCTGGCCGACGACGTCACCGAGGCCGCCGCCCTCGACGTCAGCACCGCCGTCCCCCTCTTCCACGACGGCGCCTTCGTCCCCCTCTGACCGGCGACCTTTTTCGCCTGTGGCGCCCGTTGGTGCGGAATGTGCACCAATCAGCGACACAAGCGACGAGGCAACGCCCTCTGACCCGCGACCCTTTTCGCCCGCGACCCTTTCGGTCGCGGCTATTCGACAAGGCGGAGTCCCGAGGGGGCGATGCTGCGTTCGGCCTGCGGAAGATCGACGACGAACTCGGTTCGGTGGGCCGGAAAGACGTGCTCACTGAGGAGCACCGGCTTCCCGTCGAGCCCCGTGGTGACCCGCTCGCACCGCAGCACCGGCGCCCCGGACGGGATGCCGAGCAGCCGGGCGTCGGCGGCCGACGCCGACGCCGCCCCGATCGTCTGGGTGGCGCCACCGAGCGGCACCGGCAGCAGCTCGTAGAACGGCGATCGCTCGACATCGGCCCGTGAAAGCCGGTCGCCCAGCTCGGCCGGGCACCAGACCGTGACCCGGGCGAACGGCTCGCCGTCGGCCAGGTTGAGCCGCCGCACCCGCAGCACCTGGTCGGCGCCCAAGACGCGCTGCACCCGCGGCTCGGCCACGACGAAGGCGAACTCGAGGACGCGCCGCTCGGCAGTGATGCCTGACGCCGACAGCTGGTCCTCGATGGTGGACAGGCGCCCGAGCCGCTGGCGCAGCAGGTCGGACGCCACGAACCAGCCGAAGCCCTGCCGGGCGTCGAGCAGGCCCTCGTCCCGCAGGACCTCGAGGGCCCGGCGGATGGTGACCCGGCTGGCCCGGTACGACGCCGACAGGTCGGCCTCGCTCGGCAGCACCCGTCCGGCGGCGAACCGGCCCGCCTCGACCTGACGTCGGAGGTCGTCGGCGATCTCCCGATACCGGACGGTCCGGCCCGCCTCAGGACGCGAGCGACGCGGCATCGATCAACTCGAGACGGTTGCCGAAGGGGTCGTCGAGGTGGCACCGCACCGTGCCCGGCACCTCGTCGCTCCAACGCACATCCAACCGGCGGGCCGCCACGAACGCTCGCAGTCCTGACACCACGAAGGCGGGATGGGCCTTGCGGGCCGGCACGAACGGCTCCTCCACGCCCAGGTGCACGTGCACGCCCGGCGACTCGAACCAGCACCCGCCCCGAGCCGCCAGCAGAGGCGGCTTCGGGACCCGGGGCAGGCCCAGGACGCCGCCGTAGAACGCCTCGGCGGCGGCCTCGCCGCCGGGCGGCATCGCCAGCTGGACGTGGTCGATCCGCACGAGCATCCGAGGCACCTCCTCCGGGGTACGGGCCTACGCTCGGCACGGTACGCCGGTTGGCCACTTGTATCAAGCCTGTATACACTGACGCCAGGACGCGACACCGAGGAGCCGCCTTATGGCCGTGGAAGCCAGCACGCCGATCGAGCTTGTCGAGCAGGTCTACCGGTCCCTCCCCGAACGGGTCGCCACAGGACGTCGTCGCCTCGGCCGGGGCCTCACCCTGGCCGAGAAGATTCTCGTCAACCACCTCGACGACCCCGAGGGCCAGGCGATGGAACGGGGCCGTAGCTACGCCGACTTCCACCCCGACCGGGTCGCCATGCAGGACGCCACGGCCCAGATGGCGCTGCTCCAGTTCATGACGGCCGGTCTCCCCCAGGTGGCCGTGCCCTCCACGGTGCACTGCGACCACCTCATCCAGGCCAAGGGCGGCGCCGACATCGACCTCCACTTCGCCCTCGACGTCAACAGCGAGGTGTACGACTTCCTGAGCAGCGTGTCGGCCAAGTACGGGCTCGGTTTCTGGAAGCCGGGTAGCGGCATCATCCACCAGGTCGTGCTGGAGAACTACGCCTTCCCGGGCGGCATGATGATCGGCACCGACAGCCACACACCCAACGCCGGCGGCCTCGGCATGGTGGCCATTGGCGTGGGCGGCGCCGACGCCGTCGACGTCATGACCGGCTTCCCCTTCAACGTGCGCTGGCCCAAGGTGATCGGCGTGCGCCTCACCGGCTCGTTGAGCGGATGGGCGGCGCCGAAGGACGTCATCCTCAAGGTGGCCGAGGTGCTCACCGTGTCCGGCGGCACCGGCGCCATCGTGGAGTACCACGGCCCCGGCGCCGACACCATCTCCGCCACCGGCAAAGCCACGATCTGCAACATGGGAGCCGAGATCGGCGCCACGTGCTCGATCTTCCCCTACGACGCCAACATGACGGCCTACCTGAAGGCCACCGGGCGCGAGGCCATCGCCGACGCCGCCAACGCGGTGGCCGAGCATCTCCGCCCCGATGACGACGCTGAGTACGACCGGCTGATCGAGATCAACCTCGACGAGCTGGAGCCGCTCATCAACGGGCCCGACACGCCCGATCTGGCCCACGCCGTCAGCGACGTCGGCGCATGGGCCCGACAGACCGGCGTGCCCGTCGAGATCTCGTCGGCGCTGATCGGTTCGTGCACGAACTCCTCCTACGAAGACATCACACGCGCCGCGTCCGTCGCCCGGCAGGCCTCGGCCAAGGGGCTCACGGCGCGCACCCAGTTCCTCATCACGCCGGGCTCCGAGCAGGTACGAGCGACGATCGAGCGTGACGGCCTCCTGGCCGATCTGGAAGCGATCGGCGGGCGAGTGCTGGCCAACGCCTGCGGGCCTTGCATCGGGCAGTGGGACCGCACCGACCTCGACCCGTCGAAGGTCAACACCATCGTCAACAGCTACAACCGAAACTTCCCGAAGCGCAACGACGGCAACGCCAACACCAAGGCCTTCGTCACGTCGCCCGACATGGTGATCGCTTACGCGTTGGCGGGCACGCTCGAGTTCAACCCGCTCACCGACGAGCTCACCAACCCGTCGGGCGAGAAGGTGCGCCTGGAGCCGCCCGTCGGCGAGATCCTGCCGGAGAAGGGCTTCGACCCGGGCGAGAGCGGTTTCGTGGCCCCGCCCGAGGACGGCTCAGGCGTGTCGGTGGTGGTGGCGCCGACGTCGGATCGCCTCCAGCTGCTCGAGCCGTTCCCCGCCTGGGACGGAAACGACTACGCCGACCTGCCCGTCCTCATGAAGGCCAAGGGCAAGTGCACCACCGACCACATCTCGGCCGCCGGCAAGTGGCTCAAGTACCGGGGCCACCTCGACAACATCTCGGGCAACCTCTTCCTCGGCGTCGTGAACGCGTTCACCGGCGCCACCGGCGAGGGCAAGGATGTCACCGACGGCCAGAACCGCCCGTTCCCCGAGATCGCCAAGCGCTACGCCGAAGCCGGCATCAAGTGGTGCGCCGTCGGCGACGCCAACTACGGCGAAGGGTCGTCTCGGGAGCACGCCGCCATGGAGCCCCGGTACCGCAACAGCGTGATGATCTTCGCCCGCTCGTTCGCCCGCATCCACGAGACCAACCTCAAGAAGCAGGGGCTGTTGCCGCTCACCTTCGCCGACGCGACGACGTACGACCAGATCGGCGAGGACGACCGCATCTCGGTGCTCGGCCTTGCCGACCTGGCCCCCGACCGGCCGGTGCGATGCCGAATCACCAAGCCTGACGGCACCACGATCGAATTCGAGACGACCCATACCTTCAGCCCTGAGCAGATCGAGTGGTTCCACGCCGGCTCGGCTCTCAACATCATCCGCGCTCGCCAGTCCGGATGAGGGCACGCGCCGGTGTGCTCGCCGGCGGGCTGGCGCTCGTGGCGGCGTGCAGCGGGTCGTCAACGAGCGCGCCGCCATCGACGACGACAACGGCCGTCGCCACGTCCACCATTGCGCCGCCGCGGGCACCGACGATCGGCGAGCTCCTGGGGCGGCGCGTGGTACTCGCCCACGCCGGTGGGGATGACGACTACCCGCACTCGACGCCGTTCGCCTTCGCCGAGTCCGTGAAGGCCGGCGTCGACGTCCTCGACCTCGACGTGCGGCTCTCGGCGGACCGGGTGCTGATCGTCCATCACGACGACACTGTGAACCGCACCACCAACGGAACCGGCTCGGTGGCGGCGATGACCTTCGATCAACTCCACGCCCTCGACGACGCCTACTGGTTCAACACGGCGTGCAATACGTGCCACAGCCAGCCCGAGGCCGACTACGTGTGGCGGGGCGTACGCACCGGCGCCAAACCACCGCCCGGCGGGTACCGGCCGGACGACTTCGCCATCGCGACCTTCAAGGACGTCGCCACCCGCTTCCCCGATCGGCCCCTGAACGTCGAGCTGAAGGGTCAGGACATGGCGGCCGCCGCCGAGCTCGCCGTCGAGCTGCGCCAGCTCGAACGCCTCGACAGCACTGTCGTCACGTCGTTCGACGACAACCTCATCGCCGCCTTCCACGCGCTGGCGCCCGAGGTCGCCGTCTCCCCTGGCCTGCAGGCGACGACGGCGTGGGTGCTCGGCGGCACGGCCTTGCCGGACGGGATGCGCATTCTTCAGGTGCCGCCGGAGTACAACGGCGTCACGGTGCTGACCGCCGATCTCGTGGCCCGGGCCAAGGCGGCCGGCTATGTGCTGTGGGTGTGGCCCAACGGGGGCGCCTACGAGAACAGCGACGGGTACGCGCGGCTCTTCTCCATGGGTGTCGACGGTGTCAACGCGTCCAAGCCAGCGGCGGGAGTCGCCGCCGCGAAGTTGGGTGCCTGAGTGCCCTTTCGGGCGCCCACGCGTCCAACTTCACCCGCCGAGGTGCACCGGGACGACGGTGGCCGACAGCATCGCGGCCTCGCCGCTCAGGTCGGGCTCGGACAGGACGAGCACGCCGTCGCTCCGCCCGCCCGGGTCGAAGGTGATGGTGCCGTTGAAGGGCGCCATGCCGTCGAAGGAGCCACCCGTGACGACGGCCGTGGGTCCGAGGGCCTCGGTCGAACCCACGGCACGGACCGAGCCGTTGATGGTGCCTTCGGCGGCCGTACTCGTGCCTGTCACGGCGACCGGTGACGTGATCGTGCTCGCCGCCGTCGGGCTGTCCAGCCGGATGTGCTCGCTGTGCGCGCCGCGGACCACCCAGCTGCCGTCGGCGCGCGTCTCGAGAATCACGACGGTCGCCGGACCACGGTCGGGACGGGGCCGGATCGTGACCCTGTTCGTGTCCACGGGAACCGCGGCGGCGTCGGGCATGCCGAGGTAGTTCTGCGCAAAGTCGACCGCAGCCTGAGCGGCCGACGCGAAGCCGGGGGCGCCGGGTGGCGGCCACACCGGGACCGACGGCACGCCCGCCGGTGCGGGGGTGACGGCTGTCGTCGCCGCGGACGCCGTTGTCGGCGGCACCACCGTCGACGTGGTCGGCCGAGGCGGCGCCTCCGTCTCGGGCTCGGTCTGCACCTAATCGCCCGAGTCGCGCACCACCACGACCCCCACGACGCGGGCGGCGGCCGCCCCCACGGCGATCAGCGCGGTCACTCGGTGCGTCACGGCCCGCCGGCGGGCCCGCTCCAGCCG
>JBKOXV010000329.1:0-9794 GCA_046725105.1 bacterium
CCGAGACGGCGCTCAACCGCATCTCCAAGGTGAAGGCTCAGGCCCTGGCGGAGGAGAGCCCGTCGGGCGCCGCCCGGGCCCTACTGGCCTTGGTGTCGCGCCCCGAGCGGTTCATCAACCCGCTGCTCGTGATGATCACGATCCTGCAGACGGCGCAGGCCTTCCTCACCACGATCCTGGCCGACCGTCTGTTCGGCGCCATCGGCGTCCTGATCGGCTTCGTGCTGAACGTCGTCGTGTTCTTCGTGCTGGCCGAGGCCCTGCCCAAGACGTGGGCCGTCCTGCACTCGGAGCGGGCGGCGCTGGTCACCGCCCGCCCCACCCTGGCCCTCGTCTCGTTCCCGCCGCTGCGACTGATCTCGAACGGTTTCATCGGGCTGGCCAACGTGCTGCTCCCCGGCAAGGGCCTGAAGCAGGGTCCGTTCGTGTCCGAGCGCGAGCTGCTCGGCATCGTCGAGGCCGCCGCCGAGGACGAGGTGATCGAGCACGAGGAACGCGAGCTCATCGAGTCGATCATCGAGTTCGGCGACACCGTGGCGCGGGAGATCATGGTGCCCCGGCCGGACATGGTGACGCTCAGCACCGACGACACGGTCAGCGTGGCGCTCGACACCGCCATCGAGCACGGGTTCTCGCGGTTCCCCGTCGTGGGTGAGAACGTCGATCATGTGCTCGGCATCGCCTACACGAAGGACCTCATGCGGGTGGAGCGCGAGGGCAAGGGCACCCAGTCCGTCGCGGCGATCGTGCGCCCCGCCGTGTTCGTGCCCGAGACCAAGCCCGTGGCGCGACTGATGCGCGAGATGCAGGCCGGCAAGTTCCACATGGCCATCCTGGTGGACGAGTACGGCGGCATCGCCGGCCTCGTCACCCTCGAAGACTGCATCGAGGAGCTCGTCGGCGAGATCGTCGACGAGTACGACGTGGAGGACACCGAAGTCGAGCGGCTCGCCGACGGCGAGCTGCGCGTCGACGGCGGCCTGGCCATCGACGAGCTGAACGAGCTGCTCGACGTCGACCTGCCCAACTCCGACTGGGACACCGTGGGCGGCTTCGTGCTGAGCACGCTCGGCCACGTGCCCCACGAGGGGGAGAGCGTCGAGTACCGCGGCCACCGATTCACGGCCGAGCGGATGGAAGGCCATCGCATCGCCCTCGTACGGGTGGCACCCGGACCCGGGTGGCAGGAGCACGAAGGCGCCGTCGCCTCCAAGTGACGTTCCGATCCGGCTTCGTCACGCTGGCCGGGCGTCCCAACGTCGGCAAGTCGACGCTGCTCAACACCATCTGCGGCGAAAAGGTCAGCATCGTGTCCGACAAGCCGCAGACGACGCGCGTGGCGGTCCGCGGCATCCTCCACCGTCCGGACGGCCAGGTCGTGTTCGTCGACACACCCGGCCTGCACAAGCCGGTGACGGCGCTGGGGGAGCGGCTCAATGACTCGGCGCGCGACGCCCTCGATGGCGTCGACGTGGCCTGTCTCGTCGTCGACGCCACGCAACCGTTCGGGCGGGGCGACCAGTGGGTCGCCGATCGGCTGCCGCCCGGCTTCGTCGTGGTGGTCAACAAGACCGACCGTGCCCCCCGATCCGCCGTGGCGGCCGAGCTGGCGGCGTCGTCCTCGCTGCCGGCAGAGGCGTGGTTCCCCGTGTCGGCCCGCACCGGTGACGGTGTCGACGCCCTCGTCGACCACCTCGTCGCCCGGATGCCCGAGGGGCCGCCCTTCTACCCCGACGACGCCGTGGCCGACATACCTGACGAGACCCGCGTCGCCGAGCTCGTCCGGGAGCAGCTGCTCGCCGTCACCCACGACGAGCTGCCGTACTCGATCGCCACCCGGGTCACGGAGTGGGAATGGCCGCGCATCCGCGTCGAGATCGTCGTCGAGCGCGAGAGCCAGAAGGGCATGGTGATCGGCAAAGGCGGTGCCGTGCTGAAGCACGTGGGGACGGCGGCGCGCGCCCAGTTGCCGCCGGGCGCGCACCTCGAGCTCTTTGTATCCGTCGACAAGGACTGGCAGCACCGCCCCGACCGTGTCCAACGTCTCTATTGACGCCACCCGCGCCGCCGATGTGACGGAAATCAACCCCAGTGGTGGAGAACCGTCACGTCGGCGCAATGGAGGCTCAGCCGTCTCTCAGCGGCGCACAAAATCGTCACACAGCGGTCGAGCAATGCGCGTACCGCACGGACACCATTCGGCCCGATGTCGGATTTCGTGCTCGAGATCAGTGGTGCCGGTGAAGCCATCACGCTCGAACCGGTTGGGACGATCGACTTGCAGGGTGCGCGCACGATGCTCGACGTGCTCGACAGCCTGTCCCACGACCGCCACGGCACCCACTTGGAGATCCGTCTCGACCGTGTCACCGGCGTGACCGCCGATGCCCGGCACGTCCTGTCCGGGCGCGGCGTGCCGGTCGAGCTGCCGGCGGCGTCAGGAGTGGGATGAGCACCGCCCTGGCGTGGCGCGACGGTGTCCTGCGCGTCGAGACGTGCGCCGGCTCGTGGCTGATCGACGTGCGGCGCCAGCGCTACTGCCGGGCCGAGCGCGGCACGGCGGCGCGGTTCGTGTCGCCCGTCGCCTGGCTGCCGTTCCATCGCCTCACCCTCGGCGCCGGCGGCCACGTCCGGCTGGCTCTGGACGCCGACGGGATGTCGTTCCTCAGCGGCTGGCTCCACGCCGACGAGTGCGAGCGCTGCGCCCCTCAGGCGCTGCGCAGCACGGCGTAGTTGTCGGCCGACACGGGACCGGCGGCGGCGGGCTGCGACCCGTCGCCCAGGATGGGCAGCACCGGTTGGCCGGCCACGGTGAACAGCACCTGGCCGATGCCCGGCCGGCTGGTGAGGGTCAGCACGATCTGACCGAAGGCGAGAGGCTGGTCGGCGGGAACGATGGGAGGCTGCTCGGGGCCGGCCGTCGGTGTGATGAAGGACTGGGCCAGGTCGACGCTGGCGACGCCACCCTGCACCCTGACGCTGCTGATGGAGCCGCTCGGGATGGCCGAGCGCAGCCCGGCGGGCAGGTCCTTCTCGTCGGGGCCCTTCTGGAGGGCGGCCAGCACCTGATCGGCCGGCGCCGGTTTCGCCAGCGGCCGTGGCACCGGCTGCAGCTTGCCGTTGTAGATGAAGTACAGCGACGCCGTCTCAGTTGGCACCGTGGTCGTGGTGACCGGCGGGACGGTCGTGACGGGCGGCAGCGTGGTGGTGGTGCTCGTCGTGGTGGTGTCGGCGATGCCGAACGGGATGTCCTGGCGCTGGATGGCCGAGTACTGCTTGTCGCTCGGCACTCCGCACGCCGCCAACGCCACCACCGTGGCCACCAACGCGAGTGAACCGCGCCGCATCAGTCGCCCACCGCCGTCGTCACCGGCGCCGCCGGGAAGGCCACCACGAACCGCGCCCCGCCCCCCGGGCGGTCCTCCACCCACGCCCGGCCGCCGTGCACGGCGGCGTGCTCGACGACGAGCGCCAGGCCGAGCCCGGTGCCGACCCGGTGACGGGCGGCGGTGCCGCGGGCGAAGCGCTCGAAGATCCGCGTCCGCTCGGAGGGCGGCACGCCCGGGCCGGCGTCCTCCACGACGAGGTGCACGTAGCCGTTCCCGCCGTCGTCGATGGCGATGCGCGTCGGTCCGCCGCCGTGCTGCTGGGCGTTGCCCAGCAGGTTGGCGAGGATGCGTTCGAGCCGGCGCTTGTCGACCGGCACGGGACGCTCGGCCCACCGGTGGTCGACCCACACGGGGACGTTCTCGCAGCCGTAGCGGGCGGCGATGCGCCGGACGAGATCGCCGAGGAGCACGGGCTCGGGGTTGTACTCGGTGACGCCGGCGTCGAGGCGGGAGATCTCGAGGAGGTCGAGCACCATCTGGTCGAAGCGCCGCACCTGGCTGGTGACGACGTCGAGGGCCTGCTGCGAGCGCGACGGCAGGTCGTCGCGACGGGCGTCGAGCACCTCGACGGCGGCGGTGAGGGCCGTCAATGGTGAGCGCAGCTCGTGGCTCACGTCCGACGCGAAGCGGGCCTCCCGCTCGATGCGGCTCTGCACGGCGTCGGCCATGTTGTTGAACGCCGTGGCCAGGCGCTGCAGGTCGGGGTCGTTCTCGTCGGGGAGCCGGGTGTCGAGGCCGCCCTCGGCAAGATCGCCGGCGGCGTCGGCGACGCGCGACAACGGGTTGAGGAGGCGCCGGCTGGCCCACCACCCGAGGCCGGCCGCCGCCAAGGTGGTGACGGTGGCGCCCACGGCGAGCGACGTGCCGATGACGCTCAGCGTCCGCTGCAGGTTGGCGTTCGGGAACACCTCGAAGTAGGCGGCGTCGTTGGCGGCGACGTAGATCCCCACCGCGAGGTACGGGTCACCGGCCCGGTCGTAACGCTGGCGACCGCTCTCCCCGAGGAGCACGGCGTCGCGCAGGTCCTTCGGCAGGGCGTCCTGGCCGAGGCCGGCCGTCTGCGGGTACCACCGGCCGTTGAAGTAGATGAGCGCGAAGCCGCCGCCCTCGGTGCGGACGTCGTTCACGAGGCGGCTGACATCGGCGCGGGGGTCGCGGAGGCGGTCCTTCACCAGCACGGCGTTGTTGAAGGCCTGGCTGCGCGCCGCCGAGTCGCGCTGTTGCAGGAGGAAGCTGCGAGCCAGGGAGTACGTGATGAGCGAGAGGCCGACGGCCACGACGAGACCGGCCACGGCGAAGGCGACGGTGACACGCGCCCGCAGGCCCAGAGACAGCCGCCGCGGCTTCTGGGCGGTGGCGGAGGCGGTGCGCTGCGGGTCCCGCACGCCCACCATCTTGCCGACCCGGCGCGGGGCCAGCACCGGCGCGCCGCTCGCGCCGAAGACTCGGATGCTCTGCACCCTTGGTGTGCACCTCCGAACAACGGGTGCCCACATGCGGCAGGTGGGGCGCCAGGGGGAGGAGGCGCCCCACCAGTGCAGCGTGAACGCCGGGATAGTACGCGGGCACGTATGACGACGTAGCGCCTGAACTGCGCGCTTTCCGTAACTTTGCTGTCATGGGCGGCGGGCCGCCTACCGTGTCAGGCACTCATGCACCGGCTGCTCTTCATCGAGGACGACGACCAGATCCGCCTGGCGCTGCGCCTGGCCCTGGAGGACGAGGGCTACCTCGTGGAGGAGGCCAGCGACGGGCGCAGCGGCCTGGCCGCCTTCGAGCGCGACGAACCCGAGCTCGTCATCGTCGATCTCCGGCTCCCGGACATCCAGGGCTTCGACGTGACCCGCACGATCCGGGCCAAGAGCATCGTGCCCATCATGATCGTCACCGCCCAGACCGACACCTACGATCTCGTGGCCGGGCTCGAGGCCGGCGCCGACGACTACGTCACCAAGCCGGTGGTGCCCAAGGAGCTCGCCGCCCGGATCCGGGCGCTGCTGCGCCGGGTCCAGCTCCACGAGTCGAGCAGCACCGCCACCAACAAGGCCAGTGTCTTCGGTGACCTCGAGTTGCGGCGGGAACAGGGGACGGTCCTCAAGCACGGAGAAGAGGTTCCGCTCACCAAGACCGAGTTTCTGCTCCTGTGCGAGTTCGCCGACCACGCCGGCATGGTGCTGAGCCGCGACCAGCTGCTCGAGCGGGTGTGGGGCTACGACTACCTGGGCGACAGCCGCCTCGTCGACGCCCACATCCGCCGGCTGCGGGTGAAGATCGAGGACCAGCCCGACGACCCCAAGCTGGTGGTGACCGTTCGGGGGATCGGCTACAAGCTCCAGGTGCTCTAGCCGGCAATCCCGGACGAGAGCTCGCGCAGGAATGCCTCCACCTCGGCCCGGTGCCGGGTGCGGCGCATCGGCGGCAGGGCGTGGACGATGTCCCACCGGTAGCCAGCGGTCGCCAGTCGTGAGTCGAACACGGCGACCACGCCGCGGTCGGTGGCGGTGCGGATGAGGCGGCCGGCCGCCTGGGCCAGCATCGTGGCCGCCCGGGGGAGGTCGACCTCGCGGAAGGCGGCGGCACCGGCGCGCTCGCGCCGGGCGTCGAGCAGCGGATCGTCGGGCCGAGGGAACGGGAGGCGGTCGACGGTGACGAGGCTCAGGGTGGCCCCCGGGACGTCGACGCCCTGGAACAGGCCGACGGTGGCGAAGAGACACGACGCCTCGTCCTGGGCGAAGGCGCGCAGCAGCGCCGGCTTCGGCAGGTCCGACTGCGTGAGGATGCGGTAGGCGAGGCGGGGCCGGAGGGCGTCGACGGCGGCGGTCATGGCCCGCCAGCTCGTGAACAGCGCAAGGGTGCGCCCGCCGGCGGCCTCGATGAGCGCGGCGAGGTCGTCGTGCATGGCGGGCTCGAACCCGGGTCGGCGGGGGTCGGGAAGATGGGTGGCGCAGTAGAGAAGGGCGTGGGCCTCGTAGTCGAACGGACTGCCGACGTCGACGGCGTCGAACCCGTCGTGAGGCAGCCCGACGCGAGCCGGCAGGTTCATCGGGATCGTGGCGCTGGTGAGCACGGCGGTGCACCGCTCCCACACCCGGTCGAGCAACAGCGGCCCCACCTCGATCGGTGCCACTTCGAGGCGCGGATCGCCGGCCGGGCCACCCACCCACGCGACGGACGTGTCGGGCAGGGCCAGGGCCAGGTCGAGGTCGACGGCGAGCGAGCCGCTGGCCCGCTGGGCGCGGATCTTGCGCTGGTTGGCGTCGACCACATCGGTGTCTATGGCCTTCAGCGCGGCGAGGGCGTCGCCCACCCGCAGCCGCGCCGCCGAAACGGCCTCGACCACGTCGGCCGGTAGCGGCGCCGACAGCCGGCGGCCCTGGTGCTCGGCCAGGGCGACGGCGAGGTCGTCGCCGGCGGCCCCGAGCCGCGCTGCGAGGACGTCGTCGGCGACCACGCGACCCACGGTGCGGGCCAGAGCCGTGAAGCGCCCGGCGCCCACGGCGAAGCCGGACGTGTCGGAGATGATGTCCTCCAACTGGTGCGCCTCGTCGAACACGACGACGTCGTGCTCGGGGAGCAGGGCGCCGCCACTGGCGACGTGCATGCCATAGAGATGGGTGTTGACCACGATCACGTCGGCATCGGCGGCGCGCCGGCGGGCCTCCTCAGCGAAGCACGTGTCACCGAACGGGCAGCGCGACGCGCCCGGGCACTCCTCGGCGGTGACGCTGACGGCCCGCCACGCTGCCGGCGATGGTGACCACGTCAACTCGGCCTGGTCGCCGGTGTCGGTGGCGGCCGCCCAGGTGGCGAGGCGACGCACCTCGTCGCGCGCCGACGGGAGGAGGTCGACGTCGAGCGCCAGCTGGCCGCCGTCGGCGGAGCTCACCTCGTGCAGGCGCTGGCGGCACAGGTAGTTGGCGCGGCCCTTCAGTACAGCAACGGCGAAGGACCGACCGAGGTGCTCGGCGAGGAAGGGCAGGTCCTTGCCGGCCAGCTGGTCCTGCAGGGCCTTGGTGGCGGTGGCCACGACGGTGGGCCGGCCGGCCGTGAGCACGGGCACCAGGTAAGCGAGGCTCTTGCCCGTTCCGGTGCCGGCCCGCACCACGAGATGGCGTCCCGACGCCATGGCGTCGGACACGGCGGCAGCCATCTCGACCTGGCCGGCGCGGGCCTCGCCGCCGCCCGGCAGGGCCGCGACGACCTGGGCCAAGCCCGCCGTCACCTCGCTGTTGACCTCGTCGTGCACGCCGGCGACCGTACCGTGGGGGTGCGCGAGGGCACGGCTAACGTCGAAATCGATGGCCACCCTCGAAGGGCTCGATCCGAACGGGATCCCTGTCCACGTGGCCATCGTCATGGACGGCAACGGCCGCTGGGCTCAGAAGCGGGGCCTGAAGCGCACCGACGGCCACGCCGCCGGCGAGGAGGCCCTCTTCGACGTGGTCCACGGCGCCCTCGACCTCGGGATCAAGTGGCTGACCGTGTACGCCTTCTCCACGGAGAACTGGCGCCGCCCCGTCGACGAGGTCCGGTTCCTGATGAACTTCAACCGCGGCATCCTGCAGGAGCGGCGGACCGAGCTCGACGACCTCGGAGTGCGGGTGCGCTTCGTGGGACGACGGGATTGGCGGGTGCCGCGCCGATTGCTGAGCGAGCAGGACGAGACGATCGAGCTCACCCGGCGCAACCGGCGGATGACGCTCACGTTCGCGTTCAACTACGGCGGCCGGGCCGAGATCGTGGACGCCGTTCGGGCCCTGGTGGCCGATGGTGCCCGTCCCAACGACATCGACGAGCGGTCGATCCGGCGCCACCTGTACGACCCGGAGATGCCCGACCCGGATCTGGTCGTGCGCACCTCGGGGGAGTACCGCATCTCCAACTTCCTCCTGTGGGAGTTGGCCTACAGCGAGCTCGTGTTCACCGAGGTGTTGTGGCCCGACTTCCGGCGCCACCATCTCACCGAGGCGGTGCGGGAGTTCCAGCTCCGTGAGCGCCGCTACGGCGGCATCGACGGATGACCGAGCGAAGCGAGGTCCAGAAATACGGTCGTTCGTCGCCACGAAGTGGCGACATGGTCATCCGGACCGCCCGAAGGGCGCCCTCATGACCCTTTACCGGGACTCGGGGGTGGTGCTGCGCACGTACCGGCTCGGGGAGGCCGACCGGATCGTGGTCCTGATGACGGCCCAGCACGGCAAGGTGCGCGCCGTCGCCAAGGGTGTCCGCAAGCCGAAGAGCCGCTTCGGGGCCCGCCTCGAGCCGCTGTCGCACGTGGCGATGCTCCTCTACGAGGGGCGCTCGCTCGACATCGTGAGCCAGGCCGAGTCGCTCGACCACTTCCGGGCGGTGCGGGAGGATCTCGATCGCCTCACCCGGGCCATGGCCCTGCTGGAGGTCGTCGACCAGGTGGCCCAGGAGCGGGAGCCCAACGCCCGGCTGTACCAGATGCTGGTCGGCGCGCTGCGGGCGCTCGCGGCCCACTCGGCCCCGCTGCTGGTGCCGGCCTTCTACTGGAAGGTGCTGGCCGCCGAGGGGATGCGGCCCGAGCTCGACGCCTGCGTCTCGTGCGGGTCGCCCGAGCCGCTGGTCGCCTTCGACGTGGGCGAGGGCGGGGTGCTGTGCCGGACGTGCCGTCGGGGCCGGGCCATCGGCGACGACGCCCTCGGGCTGCTGCGCCGTCTGCTGGGCGGCGAGCTGGTCGGCGTGCTCGCCGAGCCGGCCTCGCCGGCCACCCACGAGGTCGAGGTGCTGGCCACCGAGGCCATGGAGCACCACCTGGAGCGCCGGCTCCGCGCCGTGACCCTGATCCGGGAGTGACGCCGTCGGGAAGTTGGATGCCTGAGTGCCCCATAGGGCACTCAGGCATCCAAGTTCGTCCCTGAGTCGATCGGAATAGGTCGAAGTGCCCACGCTCTGCGTGGGCTTTTCGGACCATTTCAGCACCGACAGCGCGATCCGTTGCGGAATTGACATATCTACGGCGTACGACATGACTCGAGAAGTGCGGGAGGTCGCCATGGACCGAGTCACGAGAGTTGGCGGAATCGTCGCAGGGTTGGGGCTGGCACTGGCCGGCCTCGGCGTGCTCACCGGGTCGGTGGCAGGTGCCACCGACCTCGACGGCGCCACGACGTCGTCGGCGGTGGCCGCCAGCTCGAGCAGCTCTTCGAGCTCGTCGTCGAGCTCCTCGTCGGTGCCGCCCTCGTCGTCGAGCAGCAGCAGCTCCAGCTCGAGCAGCTCCAGCTCCACGTCGTCGAGCACCTCCAGTTCGACGTCGACGTCGACCTCGACGAGCACGTCCACCTCGGCGCCCGACCGCCCCGCCGCCGAGATCACCGTGCACACCCAGGCGTCGTGCGCCAACGCCACGCCCTACCTCAACTGGAACGTCTCGTCCGGGGG
>JBKOXV010000009.1:0-8860 GCA_046725105.1 bacterium
GGGTCGGACAGCCATCGCCCCAGCGCGGCGCCGTGGCGCCGATGGCGGCGTCGTAGGCATACAGCACGTACACGCTCGGATCGGTGGGGAAGCTCGGAGCCAGCGCCATGCCGAGCAGGCCGCGGTCCCAGAAGTCGTGGACCTGCGTCCGCAGGTCGGCGAACAGCGTCGCCGGCCCCCCGAGGCTGTGGTACACGAAGATCCGACCGTCCTTCTGGGCGACGAAGATCCGTCCGTCCGACGCGAACTGGACGACGGTCGGATTCACGAGCCCACTGATCACGACGGAGTCGGTGAAACCCGACGGCACGGCGGCACCAGCGGGGCGGGCCACGCCGGCGGTCAGGGCGGCGATGAGGGCGAGGGCAGTGATGAGCACCCACGAACGCATGTGCCGCCGCCTCGGCGCGTTCGACCGGACGTCGGTCGGGTGTCCGCCCATGATGTCCCCCCTTGCCCACGCCCCCGGGGGGCGTATGTGTGAGCATGGGACCACGCGGCGACGGCAATCGCAAGCGTCTTCGGGCCCTCGCCGGGGCAAACGATCCCGATGACCCAGATGGGCGGGGTCGGCCGGCCGCGCTACGTGGAGCCATCGCCACTCTGCGCCGGCCGGTCGGCTTGCTATCCCGGCGGCAGCTCGGGCCGGGCGTCGAGCTCGTCGAAGGCCAGCCGGAGCGACTCCAGCTCGTCGACGACGCCGTCGACTTCTACCCCGAGGGCGTCGACGCCCGTCGTGCCGGCCGTGAGCGACAGCTCGGCGCCTCGGGCCGACGTCTCGTCGAGGCGGGCGACGAGCAGTCGCAGCTCCTGTTCGGTCTGCTCGGTGGTGGCGGCGATGCGGTCGTAGGCGCTCACGCGTGACGACAGCGCGGCGGCGCGCTGCACGAGGTCGGGGTCGGTGGCGTCGGTCGGGATGGCGGCGAGCTGCTCACGGCTGCGGGCGATGTCCATGGCGTCGAGGGCATGGCGCAGGTCGTAGCCGCGCTGGGCGATGCGCCAGCACTCCGACACCGCCTCGTCGAGGTGGGTGCCGATCTCGGCGAGGCGGTCGTGCATCGGCCCGGGCGGCGTCCCCGCCAGCGTCTGGCGGTAGCGGCTCTGGGCCCGGACGGCGCCCTGGACCAGCCGCCGCCACGGCTCACCGACGCGGAAGGGGTCGATGGAGGGATCGTGGGTGCGGCGGGTGACGCCGATCCGCTGGTTGCGCACGGCGAGGGCCAGCGTGGCCGCCAGCACGGCGCCGACCGTGAGGAGCACGATGAGGATGATGGCGGCAGGCTCCATCGACCTCCATCATGTCAACCCGTGACGAGCGTTTGGACTTCAGTCACGGGTCGCTCGAAGGCGGTGCGCTTCGTGACCGGGTTCAGCGTGCCGGTGGCCCCGTCGCTGGCCCGCCAGGCGACCGTCCACGTCACGGCGACATCGGCCGGCCACCCGTCGGGGCGACCCGGCACGCCGGTGCGGTCGACGTTGCGCGTCACGAGGTCGTAGGCGTGGGTGCAGCGGCCGGGTTCGGCGGCCTGGGCGTGCGGGTTGCCGTCGCCGTAGCTGGGGTCGTAGGGCTCGGCGGGACCGGCGCAGTCGATGGCGGGCGTGCCGTCACCGGGCGTGAACGCCATGCGGGCCGGCGTGGCGGTGGCGGTCACGGCCAGGCCCGACCCGTTCGGGTCGGTCTCCATGAACGACAGCGGATGCCACTGGTCGGCGTCGATCCACACGAAGACCGGCACGGTGGCGATCGAGGCCGTGCCGTCTCCCGGCGTGGTGTGCACGGCCGGCGCCGGCAGGTTCCGCTGCAGGCGCACGTACGCCAGGCCGGCCACCTGTTGCGGCGTCATCGGGCGCGGCGTGGTCCGCCAGGTGCGGCCGTCGTAGACGCCGTCGCACACGAGGACCTGGATCCACGGGTCGGCCGACTCGTCGCGCACGATCTGTCCGTCCACGCCGGCGTTTCGGGCGGTATCGGCGACCTGCTGCGGCGTCGCATCCCGCCACACGCAGACGGGCCCGTGGCTGCCGTTGTTGCCGCCGGAACCGTCGTTGCCGGGACGGCCGTTGCCGTGATCGACGTCGATGTCGGGCGGCGTCATGGGTTTACCGTCTCCACCCGCGGCAGCAGAGCTTCCGGCACTTAGCACCGCTGCGGCGATCAGCGCCGTCGCAACCAAAGGTCGTTTCACGAGATTCGCTCGGTCATGCAGGGATTCGGGCTGACGGCTAGCACGTCGACGGAGTCGACCGGCTCCATACGAGCGATCTTCCAGGCCTGGCCCTCGTTCGAGAACGTGACGACACCGTGCTTCACGACAGTCGAGTCGCCCAAGACCTCGCCTGAGGCCACGGCGTATGTCACGGCGTCGTCATAAATGCAGAAAGTCGTCTGGACGACATGACGCTCGACACTTTGGATGGCCGTGAGGAAAGCCCGAGAGCCTCCGCTCGGTCCGGGGCGGACAGCCGAGCCATCCTTCCAAATGGCCTGCCAGATTTGAAGGAGGCTGGCAAGCTCACTCTGCTGCGCGACTTCGCGGAAGTCGGCGATCAGCTTCTCGTCCGTAAACGGCCGCTCCGGGTCAGTTCGCGACGCCTCGTACAGCGCCTGGTACCGGTCCAGAACCGTTTGCAACTGCGCGGCCAGGGCTTTGGGGTCGGCGGTCGTGGCGTCGGTGACGAGCGCCGTGGTTGTCGTCGTGGGTGCGGTGGTGGTCGGCGCAACCGTTTCCACCGGTGCCGTCGTCACCGTGGGTGCCGACCTCGAGCCGCCGCCTCCGCCCCCGCAGGCGCCAGCCGCGCGGGCGACGTCAACCACAGAAACCGCCGTGATGCTCCGCCGCATCGAGACGAGGCTAGTAGGACGGTCGGCTTCATCCGAGGCGGGTGAGTCGGCTAGTTGTGCGTGATCCGGGCGATTCGCCGACTGGATCGAGTGAGTCGGGAAATCGCCCACGGCACGACGTTCCGCGGAACGCTTCGTGGCTCCGAGCGTGGCGGGGTGAGCGCCGTCAGAGGCCTTGCCACGCGGGCTTGTTGGCGTAGGTCTCCCGGTAGTAGTCGCCGAGACGCAGCGACGACGCCGCCGGCTCGTCGAGCACCACGCTCACGTGCGGGTGCAGCTGCAGCGCCGACGCCGGCACCATGGCGGTGACGGGACCTTCGACCGCTGCCGCTACCGCCGCCGCCTTCGCCGCCCCCGACGCGATCAGCACCAGATGCCGCGCTTCGAGGATGGTGCCCACACCCTGCGTGAGCACGTGGCGCGGGACCTCGTCGGGCGACGAGAAGAACCGGGCGTTGTCGGCCCGCGTCTGCGCCGTGAGCGTCTTCAACCGCGTGCGCGAGGCCAGCGACGACCCGGGCTCGTTGAACCCGATGTGCCCGTCGGCGCCGATGCCGAGCAATTGCAGGTCGATGCCGCCGGCGGCGGCGATGGCCGCCTCGAAGGCGGGGCCGGCGGCAGCCAGGTCGGCGGCGCCGCCGTCCGGTCCGACCACTGCGCCGGGCGAGAAGTCGACGCGCGACGTAAACACCCGTGAGATGTAGGCGGCGTACGACTGCGGGTGCCCGGGCTGAAGCCCGACGTACTCGTCGAGCAGAAAGGCCCGGGCCCCTGAGAAGGACACCAAGCCGCGTGACCACCGCGACACGAGGGCGTCGTACGCCGGCACCGGCGACGATCCCGTCGCCAAGCCGAGCACCGGCGCGGCGCGACGGCACACCACGTCCAGCACCGCGTCGGCGACCAGCTCACCGATCGCGTCGACGGAAGGCAGGATCACGACCTCCACACGACCTCCCCGCCGACGACGGTGGTCGTCACGCGGCCGCTCGGATCGAGCACGACGACATCCCCGCGGCATCCCGGTGACAACGAACCTCGCGAGGCGTCGCCGAGCACCCCCGCCGGAGTCGCCGACGCGCACGCCACGGCGTCGGACAACGAACAACCGGTGAACGCCATGAGGTTCCGCACCGCCTGGTCCATGCTCAGCGTGCTTCCCGCCAGCGTGCCGTCCGCCGCGCGCACCCCGGAAGGACCGGCGACGGCTGCCAGCGACCCGAGGCGCACCGGGCCGTCGGGCAACCCGAGGGCGGCGACCGCGTCCGTCACCAGCATGAAATGCTCCGGCCCCAACGCTCGCCAGGCCGCCGCGACCGCCGTCGGGTTCACGTGGATCCCATCGACGATCACGCTGGCGACGAGACCGCCGACGCCGGCGAGCGTCAGCCCGACGGGTCCCGGATCACGGTGCCCGAAGGGCCGCATGGCGTTGAACAGGTGGGTGACGGCGGTGATGCCGGCCTCGACGCCCGCCAGCATGTCGTCGGACGTGGCGTCCGTGTGCCCGGCGGCGACGACCACCGCCCGCGACCGCAACGTGAGCACGACGGCCAGCGCGCCCGGCAGCTCGGGCGCCAGTGTCACGAGCGCAACGCCGGCGTCACGACTCCATCCCTCGACGACGTCCGGACCAGGCGCCTGCAGCCATCGAGCATCGTGCGCCCCGCGCCGCCGGTCGTTCAACATCGGCCCCTCGAGATGCAGCCCGACGGCGACGGCGCCGGCGGGACCAGACGACGAGAGCGACCGCCACGCCGCCAGCGCATCCGTCACGACGGAAGGCGGCGAGGTCACGATCGTGGGGCAGAACGCCGTCACCCCGTACTGCGGCAGAACCGCCGCCAGTTCAGCAATGGCGTCGGGCCGGCCGGCGAGGTCGATGCCGTGAGCCCCGTTCACCTGGACGTCGATGAACCCCGGAACCACGAACCCGCCGCCGGCGTCCACGACCGTGGCACCCGAAGGCGGCGGCCCGGCGACGATCACGCTGTCGACGATCACGACGTCGGGCGCCCGACCGCCCCGGATGACGAGAGGACGGGGCGACGTCATCGGCGACGGAGGCCCGCCGCCAGCCCCGCTCCGATGGCGCCCACCGGCGTGTCCGGCGGGAGCACGGCTACCAACGCATCGAGATCCAGGGAGCGCAGCCACGGCGACGCCGCCGTTTGGGCGTCGAGGGCCCGTCGCACGCCGGACAGCAACGGCTCGCCGACATCGGCCACGCCGCCGCCGAGCACGACTCGGCTGACGTCGACGGTGAGAGCGAGGTGCACGACAGCGGCGGCCAGGTACGTGCACACCATGTTCCGCAGGGCCATCGCTCCCGGCGAGCCCGCCGCGGCCGCCGCGAACAGGTCGGTGGCGGCGGCGTCACCGGGCCACTGCCGGGAGATGGCCGCACCGGACGCCACCGCTTCGAGGCACCCCCGCTGGCCACACGCGCACCGTGGCCCGCCGGGATCGACGCACAGGTGTCCGATCTCGCCGGCCGCGCCGTGGTGGCCCCGCCGGAGCCGCCCGTCGAGGATGAGGCCCGCCGCCACGCCTGTCCCGATGCTGATGTAGGCGAGATCGGCCCCGCCCCCGGGCGCCAACAGTGCCGCCGCGCCCAGGGCGGCGGCGTTGACGTCGTTCTCGACGAACGTTGGGACGCCCAGCGCGTGCTCGATCCGCGGCCCGACCGCCAGTGCCCCACCCCCGAGACCGAGGTTGACGGCGTGGCTCACCGAGCCGTCGCCGGGCCGCACCCGCCCGGGGATGCCGACTCCCAACACGTCGAAGGTCCGGGCGTCGATCTCGAGGTGGCCGGCCAAGGCCGCGACCGTGTCCACCGCCGTGGCCACGATGCCGTCGGCTCCGTCGGTCGGTGTGGCCGCCCGCTCGCTGGCCATGACGCGCCCCGACGCATCGAGGGCGACGGCGAGCGTCTTGGTCCCGCCGATGTCGAGGCCGGCGACGAGAGGGCCGCCGCGCTCATTCATCGTCGGCACCCAGCAACAACGCCGCCACCGCCTCGCCGCTCACGCGTGACGCTCCGAACGTCCGCACCACCGCCGCGCCGGGGAGCGGGTCAGGGCCGGGCCATCCCATCTCGACTGTGACGAGGTCGGGCCGATGGGCCGCGAGCCGCCGCACGTGGTCCAGCTGCCACCGATGCCGGCTGGCGTTGCGCACGACGACGACGAGCGGTCGCCCGCTCGCCCGCGTCACCTCTGCGGCCACGTCGTCAGCCGCATCCACCTCGACCGACGTGGCCGCCGGATCGAGCCGGCGGACGGGCCGGGCCACGCCCCACGGCACCCGGCCCTGCGCCATGTCGTCGGGCGGACGGCACTCGACGACATGCGCGGCCCACAGCGGTGCCGCCACGCGGCCCGATACCCGAACGGCGCGCGCCGCAACGGCACGGCCCGTCGACAGATCCACCGTCGACGGACCCGCCGCCGGGCGACGCCGCAGCGAGTTCCGGCGGGCGGCGGCGTCGACGAGGCGCTCCTCCGTCAATGCCCCGCTGGTCACGGCGGCCATGATCGCCGCCGTCACGGCGTCGATCACGTCTTCGTCCTGGCGGGCGCCGAGGCACAAGACGTCGGCGCCGGCCATCAGCGCGGCGACCGCCGTCGCGGGAATGCCGGTCGCGGCGCTGATGCCGCGCATGTCGAGGGCGTCGGTGACGACGGCGCCCTCGAAGCGCAGCTCGCCGCGCAGCACGTCCACCAGGAGGCGGCGGCTGGTCGTGGCCGGCTCCGAGTCGAAGGCTGGAACGACGAGGTGCGACGTCATGACGGCGTCGACGCCGGCATCGACGGCGGCCACGAACGGCACGAGCTCGCGCCTCCGCAGCGTGCTCTCGGACGCGTCCACCACCGGGAGGTCGAGATGGGAGTCGACGGTGGTGTCGCCGTGACCGGGGAAGTGCTTGGCGCAGGCACTCAGTCCGGCTGCCTGGAGGCCGGCCACGAAGGCCGCTACGTGCCGTGCCACGAGCGTCGGCTCGGAGCCGAACGATCGCACTCCGATCACGGGGTTGGCCGGATTGCTGTTGATGTCGGCGCAGGGCGCCAGGTCGAGGTCGACGCCGGCGGCGACCAGTTGGGTACCCATCGCCGCCCCGACGGCGCTTGTCGACGTCACATCGTCGACGGCGCCCAACGCGGCGTTGCCCGGCCAGGAGCTACCGGTGGCGACCTCCAGCCGGGTGACGTCGCCGCCTTCTTCGTCGAGGGCGACGACGACATCGTCACGCGCCCCGCGCAACGCCCCTGTCAGGGCACGGACGTCGTCGCCGATGTTGACGTCGAACAGGGTCACGCCGGCGAGCCCGGCCTCGACCCGGCGCAGCAGCCACGCCGGTGCCACCGTGCCCCGGAACGATGCCAGCAGGCACCCGGCCACGAGCCGGCCCAGCTCCGCCGGTGCGGTGACGGCGCGCACGTCAGCCTTTCACAGCGCCGGCCGTCAGGCCGCCGGCGACCCACCGCTGGACCACCAGGAAGAAAATGATGACTGGGATGGCCATGATCGTGGAGCCGGCCATCACGCCGCCCCAATCGGTGCCCTTGGCCCCTTCGTTGAAGGCCTGCACCCACACCGGCAGCGTCTGGTTCTCGGGCCGGTTCATGATCACGAGGGCGAACAGGAAGTCGTTCCACGCCTGGATGAAGGCGAACACGCCGGTCGCCACGAGGCCCGGCGCCACGAGCGGGAAGGTGATGGTGAAAAAGGCGCGCAGGCGTGTCGCGCCGTCGACGATGGCAGCTTCCTCGAGCTCCCGCGGGATGTTGCCGACGAAGCCGCGTAGCACCCAGATGGTGAAGGGCAGGACGAACATGAGGTAGGTCAAGGTGAGGCCGATGATCGTGTTGGTGAGTTGCCAGCCATCGAGGACCTTGAAGAGCGAGATGATCAATGCCTCCTGCGGCACCATCTGCACCACGATGACGGCGATGATGAAGGTTCTGCGGCCGCGGAAGCTGAAGCGGGCGAGGGCGACGGCGGCGAGGAACGCCACCAGGACGGCCAGCACGACAACCAGCGACGTCACGACGAGGCTGGTGCGGAGGGCATCCCAGAAGTACTCGCGCTCGAAGACCTTGCGGAAGTTCTCGAGGGTGCCCGGGACCGGAACGAAGGTCGGGTCGGGACTCTGGATGTCGACGCCGCGACGGAACGACGTCGTGACCATCCAGTAGACGGGGAAGGCGAAGACGGCGAAGACGAGCACGGCCACGCCGTTGAGCCCGATGCGACGGAGACGCCGCCGGCGCCGGGCCCGGCGGATCACCTCGTGCGACGGCGTCGTGGCCGTGGTGGGTGGCGCGAGGACTGCCGTCACCATCAGAGACCGTCCTGGCGGATCATCTGGCGGAGGTAGACCGTGGTCAGCAGCAGAACGGCCACCACCATCACGATGGCGATGGCCGCCCCCACGTCGAAGCGGTTCTCGCCGATCGAGATGCGATAGGCCCAGACGCCGATGAGGTTGGTATCACGCGAGATCCCACCGGCGCGCTGAAGGACGTAGATCTGCACGAACACCCGGAAGTCCCACACCACGGACAGCGCCGTGACGATGAGGATCACCGGCTTCAGCAGCGGCAGGGTGACCCGCCAGAGCCGCTGCCAGCGGGTGGCGCCGTCGATGGCGGCCGCCTCCATGATCTCGTTGGGAACCTGCGTGAGGCCGGCGAACAGCGTGAAGGCCACGAAGGGCACGCCCATCCAGACGACGATGATGGTGGCGACGGCGAGGAACGAGATGGGTTCGGCCAACCAGCCGTGCCCTTCGAAGTCGCCGACCCCGAGCCTCGTCAGCAACCAGTTCACGACGCCGTACTGGGTGTCGAACAGCCACTGCCACACGACCGTGGCCGCCAGCGCCGGCATGGCCCACGCCAGCATCAGCGCGCTGGTCACGAGCAGACGCATGCCCTTGCCGAGCGCGTTGAGCAAGAGTGCGATCAGCAGGCCGATGCCGACGGTGAGGGCCACGTTCACCATGCAGAAGATGAC
>JBKOXV010000244.1:0-6650 GCA_046725105.1 bacterium
GCCGACTGCCTCGACCTGTCACCCGACGCGACCGCCCCTGGACTGCCGACGACGTAGGTGGTGCCACCGGTGGTACCATACGCTTGTGCAGAAGACCACCGTCTACCTCCCCGACGACTTGAAGGCGGCGCTGACGAGCGAGGCGAAGCGGCGCGGCGTCGCCGAGGCGGAGGTCATCCGCGGGGCAATTGCGGCGGCCGTGACGCATCCACGACCGCGAGGGGGTCTGTTCGCCAGCGAGCGTCCGTTCGCCGAGCACACTGACGAACTGCTGACCGGCTTCGGCGAGCGGTGATCGTCGCCGACACGAGTGGTCTCCTGGCGCTGTTCAATCGGACGGAACCGGCCCACGAACAGGTCCGGCGACTGGTCTCGGATTCCGCCGAGCCGTTCATCGTGTCGCCGTACGTCGTTGCCGAGGTCGACTACCTGGTCGCGACGCGGATCAGCGTCGACGCCGAGCTCGCGGTGCTCTCCGAGCTGGCCGGAGGAGCGTACGAGCTGGCGTCGTTCGGCGGCGCCGACCTCGAGGTGGCGGCGAAGGTTGTCGCCCGGTATCGCGACCAGTCCATCGGCGTCGCCGATGCCTCGATCGTCGTGCTCGCCGACCGGTTCGGGACGCAGGACATCCTCACCCTGGACCGGCGGCACTTCGAGGTGCTGCGGCCCCTCTCCGGAGGCCGCTTCAACCTGATCCCATGAAAGACGAAGCGATCCAGTCCGGTCAGGCCACGTGGGTGACGGCGGCGACGGGCACGCCGGCCGGGAGGGCGGGCAGGGCGCCGGCGGGGGTATGGAACAACCAGAGCGACATCGTCCGGTAGGCGCGCCAGTCCCCCTCGTTGATCTTGAGCGACGCCTGCTCGAAGGCGCCCGCGTGGGTCCGGGTCCGCACCATCTCCATCTTCATGGTCGGCGCGCCCGGGAGCTCGACTTCGACCAGTCCGGCCTGCGGGAGCGTTCGGGACGGGAACCGCACGGCGGCGCCGCCCATCGAGACGTCGAGGAGCTCACCCTCGATGCCGTCGATCGTGACCGGGGCGCGCACCGGCAGGCGATGGGCGTTGCGCCGGGACGTGGCGTACTCGGCGGCGCGGATGCGCATCGTCCCGCACACCAGGACCCCGCTGGCGAGGGCGAGCCAGACGCCCGCCGCCACGGTTGAACCGGCGTCGGTGCGCCACGGCACCAGACCGAGCATTCCCGCCGTGGCGTAGCCCAGGACGGTGGTGACGGCGGCGGCGAGGACCCACAGAATGCGCGGGGTGCGCCCCCGGCGTCGCTCGTCTGCGGCCCCCTTGGGCGTCACCTGGAACTGGAGCGACTTCCGGGAAACGAGCCACCAGACGCAGGCCAGGCCGACCGGGACCCGGAAGATCCGCAGGGCGAAGGCGGTGGGCCAGTGGATCTGGTGGCGCATCAGCCGCTTGGCCCCCCACAGCCGGGTGGTGAACATGGCCACGAACGCTGCCGCGAACACGGCGGGCGCCGCCGTCGAGGTCTCCGCTCCGCTCACCAGGACCGCCATCGGGACGATGAACGCCACCAGGGTGGCGATCCCTTCCAGCCACCACAGCGTGCCGTTCAGGTATTCGTGGAAGTTGCGCCACGACATCCACTTCTTGGCGGCCCACAGCTTCTCGTGCACGAGCACCTGCATGGCACCCATGCCCCAGCGGCGCCGCTGCAGCAGGTACTGGTCCGGGGTGGCCGGAGCCAGGCCGACCGCCAGCGTCTGGTGGTGGTAGGCGGTCTTCCAGCCGGCCCGGATCAGCTTGAGGGTGGTGTGCATGTCCTCGGTGATCGTCTCGGTGGCAACGCCTCCGACCTCTCGGAGGGCCGCGACCCGCAGGAGCGAGGTGGAGCCGCACCAGAAGGGTCCGGCCCCGGCGTGGTTGCGCGCCGGCATCAGCACGTTGAAGAACAGACCCTGCTCGCCGCTGTAGCCGTCGTCGTCGAAGGCGCCGGCGTTGTAGAACGCCTGCGGTCCCTGCACCAGAGCGATCTCGGGATCGGCGAACCAGCCCAGCGTGGCGGTCAGGAAGTTCGGCAGAGGCACGTGGTCGCAATCGAGCACGGCGATGATGTCGATGCCACCGATCCCCGCCATCTCCTCGGCCGCCATCAGATCGAGGGCGTAGTTCATGTTGCCGGCCTTGGCGTGATCGTGGATGGGCCGGCACACGTAGCGCGCCCCGTAGGCCTCGGCCAGCTCGGCCACCCACGGCCGGTCACCGTCGTCCAACACCCACGTCTCGTGGATCGGCTCCAGCGCACAGGCGGCCGCGATGGTGGGGGCGATCACCTCCACCGGCTCGTCGTAGGTCGGGATCAACACCGCCACCCGCGACCCTGTCGGTCCGGGCACCGGCAGGGGCGCCCGGCTGTCGATGTCCCACAGCGTCACCGTCTTCACCACCAACCCCGCCAGGGGCAGGGCTTCGAACGCCACCAGCATCCAGGCCACGGCCCGGTTCCAGCCGCCGGCCGGCAGGGTGTAGGCGATACGCCAGGTCAGGTACGTCACCAGGGCGACGATGGCGGCCAGGCCGCCGAGGTGGGCCCATCGGCGCGATGGCCTCGGCTCGGAATGAGGTGCCCCCAACCACGACGCCCACGCCGCCAGCGCCGGCCTCGGTGACGGACGGGCCCGAGCGGCATCGGCCACTGGGGCGGATCGAGTCGGCGCCTCGATCAGGTCAACGGACATCGAGGCCTCCTGAGTGGGCGTGCGCTTCCATCAATGGAGTGAGATCGAGGTCGGGCTCGTCGCCGGCCACGAAGATCCGGTTGCGGCCGGCGCCCTTGGCCCGCAGCAGCGCGTCGTCGGCCGTGTCGATCGTCTCGGCGTAGGGCGTGTCGGTACGGGACGGGGCGACACCGAAGCTGACCGTGAAGGGCGGCACGGAGCCGTTCTGGAGGCTTGCCGCCAGGCGTTCCCGGATGCGCTCCAAGACCTCGACGGCGTCGGACAGGGCGCAGTCGGGCAGGATGACGATGAACTCCTCACCGCCGTACCGAGCCGTGATGTCGTTCGGCCGCACGCTCTCACCGAGCACCCGAGCGAACAGACGTAGAGCCCGGTCCCCCGCATCGTGGCCGTGGACGTCGTTGAGCATCTTGAAGTGGTCGAGATCACCGAAGGCCACGACGTAGCTCTGACCGTCGTCGGCGATCTCTCGAAGGCGGGCTTCCAGACTGCGCCGGTTGAACAGACCCGTCAGGGCGTCCGTGCGAGCCTGCGTCTCCGAGCGGGCGAAGGCCCGCAGCATCCCGACTCGTTCACCGGCCTTCCGGGCCACGAGCTCGAGGTTGTCGATGACCTCCCGCTCCGGCGGCTGGCGGTCGGGGCCGGTGGCGTGGAGGACGCCGATCGTCTTACCGGCGATGCTGACGGGCACGCACGTCGACGAGCACGGCGACGCGCCGGCGAGCCACGGGCAGCTGTCGAGGTCGCTGTTGCTGCGCCACACCTGCGTCTGGCCCCGCGTCACGGCCGGGCACTCCATCGGCGAGCTGACGCCGCAGCCGGTCGAGGTGGGATCGGTGGTGGCAGCCTGGCGGAAGTGGGCCCGGCTCGAGTCGGCCACGAGCAGCTCGGCCGGCACGTCGGGGGCGGCGCTCTGGAGGGCCCGCTCGATGAGGCGGTACGACGCGTCCTCGGACTGGACCAGCGTCAGGCCGCGCTGGAGGCGGGTCTCGAGCTCGCCGCGGCGGGCGACCTGGAGCTGTTCCTGCTCTCGCCCGGCGATCTCCCGCTGGCGGACCCGGACCACACGCAGCACCAGGCCGGCCAGGGTGGCGGCTACCAGCGCCGCCGCCACGCCGGCGAGGATCACCTCTTGACGGGTCGAGACGACGCCGTCGTGGGCGGCGTTGATCGCCGCCGTCAGCTCGGTCGAGTAGAGCTCACGCAGCGTGACGATCGGCTCCACCAGCTTCAGGTAGAGGGCGTGCAGTTCCGTCGCGTCGCCCGTCTGCATGGCGTGGGCCGTGATGATCGGGATCGTGCGGTTGAACTCGTCGACCGCGGCGCGGTAGTCGGACTGGAGGGCGGCCTCACCCGGCAGGCCCGCCGATGCGGACGCGTACCGGTCCCACTCGGCCGCCCCGGATGAGCCTTCGGAGACGCCGGCGCTGAGCGCGCTCGGGTCGCCGCCGACCACGGTTGCGTTGGCGTGGTCCCATGCCGTCCAGTGCTGCTCGGACGACGCCAGCGCCGAGACCGCCGGCGCCAGACGAGTGCGGGCCCGCTCCACGCTCCGGTCGATCCGGCCCAGCCCGAGCCAGCCGGTCGCCAGGACCGCCGTTGCCACCACGCCCCCGACGACCAGCGTCACGGCCACCAGCCGGTGTGTCGACGTCCGGCGTAGACGATTTCCCATGTCAAGCAGCCTGAACGTCACGCCCAGCGCCTGCCAGAGCACTATGTGCGATACTGGAGTGACCCAAAAGAGTTAGGGTCGTCCGGCCCATAACAATCGGCCTGCCGAATGCTTAGCGTGGCGCGACGTGCTCCCTGTGTCACCTTCGTGGAAGACTTGAGCCGTGAGGCGGCGGGTTTCCACTCGCGGCCGGTTCGTGCTCGCTGCGGTACTGGCCACGGTGCCCCTGGTTGCGCTCGTCGTCTATTCGGCGTCGGACCGCTACGCCGCTGACCGCGCCCGGGCGTCCAGCCGCGCCACGTCTCGGGCCGAGCTCTACGCCGCCCTCCTCCGCGAACGCAGCGCCTCCACCACGCCCAGCGCGACCGGAATCACTCAGCTCCTGGCGGTGTCCCCGCTGCCGGAGAGCGCCGCCCTGGCCGTCCTCGACGCCGACGGCCAGGTCGTGGAACAGGCCGGGCCGACGGGGGCCTTGCCCAGCGCCTACGGCCCGACGTTCGCGCCCCTGGCGTCGGGCCGGTCCGCCACCGTCAACGCCCAGGGTGCCGACGGGGTGGCACGCGTGTGGGGCACGGCGGCCCGCGCCGGCGAGCCGTGGACCGTCGTGTACGGCGTGTCCGGCTCCTCCGTCTACGGCCCGGCCCGGTCGGCCTTCTGGCGCGACATCTGGCTGGCCGGCGCGGCCGTGCTGGCGGCGGCGGGGATGGCCCTCCTGCTGGCCGGGAGGATTACAGGCCCGATCCGGCGCTTGGCGGCGCTCGTGGGAATCGACGATCACGCCGCCAACGACCTCGGCACGATCGAGCGGGGCATCGGCCGCCGCGACCAAGCTCTCGCGGCGAGCAAGCTCGAGCTGGCCCGGCGAGCCGAACGCCTCGAGGCCCTCGGCCGGATCGACCGGGCCATCCTCAACGCCGAGACCGCCGAAGACATCGCCCACGCCGCCCTCGACCGGCTGCGCGAGGTGACGGGTGCCCTGGCGGCCACCGCCGTCACGTTCAACAGCGAGCGCAACCGGGCCGCCGTGCTGGCCATTGCCGCCCCCGGGCCGACCCTGGTCGGGCCGGGCGCTGTGTTCGACCTCGACGCCACCCCCTTCGATCCCGAGCAGATCGCCGCCGGGCGTGCCCGCCGGATCGACCTCGACGACCTGAAGACGTCGGCGGTGATGCGGCTGCTACGCGACGCCGGCGTGCGATCATGCGTGTCGGCGCCCCTCGCCGCCGAGGACGAACTGCTCGGCGCTGTCGGTCTCGGGTTCGTCGACGGTGCGGCGATCACCGACGACGTCCTGACCATCACCAGTGAGGTCGCGGCCCAGCTCGCCGTCGCCCTGCGCCACGCCCGGCTCCGCAAGGAGCTCCAAGCGGTCGTGGACGGCGCCTTCGACGCCGTCGTGACGATCGACTCGAGCCGGAACCTCCTGAGCGTCAACGACATCGGCTGCGAGCTGTTCGGGCACACGCGCGACGAGCTCCTCACCAAGCGGATCGACGAGGTCGTCGTCTCGGCCGACGGCGGCACGGTCTGGGAGGCCTTCGTCTCGTCCGGCACGATCGACGGCGTCCTCGCCGTCGAGGTCGCCGGGACGCGCCGAGTGGTGGAGGTGCGCGGTCGCGCCGAGGTCCTGCCCGGCCGACATCTCCTCTTCCTCCGTGACGTCAGCCAGCGCCACCGCCTGGAGGACCGCCTCCGCCAAGCCCAGAAGATGGAAGCCATCGGGCGGCTGGCGGGCGGCGTCGCCCACGATTTCAACAACCTGTTGACGGCGATCTCCGGCTACAGCGGGCTGGCGAGAGCGACGATCGGCTCGGGTCCGGGAACGGCGGAGCTCGACGGCATCGACCACGCGTCCCAGCGAGGCGCCCAGTTGACTCGGCAGCTCCTCGCCTTCTCCCGCCAGCAGGTGCTCCAGCCCGTCGTGCTCGACATGAACGAAGTGGTCGAGGGTCTGATGCCGATGCTGGCCCGGCTCATCGGCGAGGACGTCGAGATCGTCGTCCTGCCGGAGAGCGGCCTGGGGCCGGTGCGGGCCGACCGGGGCCAGCTCGAGCAAGTGATCGTGAACCTGGTCGTGAACGCCCGGGACGCCATGCCGACGGGCGGCATCCTCACCATCGAGACGCGCGCCGCGACGCTGGACGAGTCGTACACCGCTGACCACGCCGGCGTCGTGGCCGGCCGATACGCCTGCCTCACCGTCACGGACACCGGCGTAGGCATGGACAGCGAGACGCAGGCGCGTGTCTTCGAGCCCTTCTACAC
>JBKOXV010000125.1:0-8353 GCA_046725105.1 bacterium
GGACGGGCGAGGGCCGAGGTGCCGCGCCGCGTAGACAGCGGCCTCGGACGCGCTCGGTGACGGCCGGATCGAGAAGGCTCTGACCGACGGCCACCTTCCGCACCGCGTCGACCAGGTCGGTCCCCCGGATCTGCTTGAGCACGTACCCGGCGGCACCGGCCATGATGGCCTCGAAGAGGGCTTCGTCGTCGGCGAACGAGGTGAGAATGAGACAGGCGGTGCGGGGATGGCGGCTTCGCACCTCGCGGCACACGCTGACGCCGTCGCCGTCAGGGAGCCGGACGTCGAGCACGGCGACGTCGGGGTCGAGGGCGTGTATGCGGCCGAACGCCTCTTCGGCCCGACCGGCCTCGCCCACGACCTCGAGGCCCTCGCTCTCGAGAAGCTCGCGCAGGCCCCGCCGCACGACCTCGTGGTCGTCGAGCAGAAAGACCGTCACCGGCTCCTCGCTCACGAGCCTCAGCTAATCACTGATGCGATTGGGATAGCGACCCTGCTCGGACAATCGCCGGCCCGTCACCTGGACGAGGCGGAGGCGGATCCAGTGCTGCCGGACCCCGCCGGCCCACGGTTCGAGGCGCAGGGTACGCAGCCGGGCGACCTCGTCCTGGTCGACCACCTCGGTGGCCCGGCCGTGGGCCAGGACGCTCCAGCCCGACTTGAACAAAGCGACGGGAGCGTCGACCTCCAGTGCAACCTGGGCCTCGTGGTGGCGGGTGGCGGCGGCCAGCTGCGACCGGGCGTCCGTCCGGAGGACGACGTCGGCCCCGTCGAAGGCGTAGTTGACGGGTATGACCACCGGCCATCCGTCCACGACGTAGCCGATCCGTCCCACCGCGGTCTGCCGGAGCAGGGCGTCGCATTCCCCGGGTGTCAGGACCGCCGGCCCCTCCGACGGTCCGACCGGGTCATGCGGGGGCGGTGCGACGGCCGGGGTGCGCATGCCGATTTCCATGTCGAGCTCCTTGCTCACTGGACGACGAGTGCCGTCACCATCCCGAACATCCCGGTGTCGTTCTCGGCGTGGGGGAGGATGTGGCAGTGCCAGACCCACGTGCCTGGCTCGGTGGCATGGATCAGCACCGTGTAGCGCTCGCCCGGCGCCACCGTGACCGTGTCCTCGAGGGAGGGGTTGGCGACCGGGTAGCCATCCTTGGCAATGACCATCTGCGGCATGCCGTGCAGGTGCATCGGGTGGATCTGGGTGCCCTCGTTCATGTAGTGCACCTCGACCCACTCACCTTGTGCGGCCACGATCGGAGCCGTCGCCGGGAAGGACTTCCCGTTGAGCGCATAGCTGATGGTGCCGGCGTCGTCGAGGATCATCACCTGCTCCTGGGCCACCGTGACCCCGGTCGGCACGCGCTCGTGGCCGACCAGGAAGGCGCCGGCCATGCCGTTGGGCACCTGCTTCACGGCGTTGTGGTGGGAGTGGTACATGCCGACGGCCGGGCCATGGGCGACGAACGCGTACGTGAACGACTGGCCGGGCTTCACCGGCTCCTGAGTTACGTCCGTGGTGCCGTCCATGGCGTTGGGCGTCTCGAGCCCGTGGAAATGGATCGATGTCGACTCGCGCAGGTTGTTGTGCAGCACGACCGCCACCTTGTCGCCGTCGTCGGCGACCAGAGTCGGTCCGGGAACCGTGCCGTTGTACGTCCACGCCTCGACCCGTTTCCCGGGCGAGACCTCCCACTGCACCACCGAGGCCGTCAGTTCGAACTGCTTGGTGCCGTCGGCAAGGATCGTCGGTGCCAGCACCTGGGCGCCCACACCCTCGGTCTTGGCCGGGAAGGCGCCGATCGAATCCTTCATGGCCTGGTCCATCTGCTCGGCAGTCATGGCCGCGGCCGTTGTCGCCGTGGCCGCCCCGGCAGCCGAGGAGCCAGCCGACAAGTGCAGCATGGCCTTCATCCCAGCCGCGGCGTGCCCCGCCACCTGGCAATACAGCGTGTAGGTGCCCGGAGCGAGCGAGGACAGGTCGAGGTGGGCCGTCGTGCCCGGCTCGATCGTCGGCGTGGCGATGTCGGTGCCGTCGACGGCCACGTCGTGGGCAACGGAGCCGTTGTTGGTGATGTCGAGGCCGCCCGCCGTCGTCGCCATCACCATCTCCGGCGCGATGGCGAACTCGGTCAGGGTGACTGGGGTTCCCGGCGCCGTGGGCGCCGAGGCGGCGCCGGACCCGCTCTCGGACCGAGTCATGACGACAGCGGCGATGAGCGCCACGCTCGCGAACGCCACGAGCATCACAAGAGCCACACCGAGCCAGAGGTCGGTGCCGCCCGGGTCGGGAGCCGCGGCGGACTGCTCGTCGGAGCGGGTGGGGCGGGTGAGCGTTTGCATGACCTCGACGATGCGCTTTCTGCAGCGGCGGCATCAGGGCCGGTTGGGACGGCGGCGGAGGACCTTGGTCCCGCCGTCACCGGGCGATCGTCGGCTGCAGCTCGGCGGCGATCTCGTGGGCCCAACGGGCGATCTGGTCGCGGTCCCGATAGTCACCTGCCGACTTCTCCGGCGATGGCGTGGGCCATCCGCCCCGGAGTGCGGGCGTCGATCCGGCCGCCGAAGGTGACCGAGCCACGTGTTGAGACGGGCGGCCGCCCGCTTGACGCCGGGCGCCAACGCTGCCGATCCGTCATCGGCGCTGTGGTCCAGAGGCCCGCTGGCGAAGAGCCACACCGGCATGCGCCGCAGTTGGCGGCGATGGCGGCGAACGAACCGGCGGGTGTTCAGCGCAGGTCGAACACGAGGCGGGCGCGCGCCCGGCCCGAGAGCACCTCGTCGAAGGCCTCGTTGACGTGCTCAAGAGCGCGGGTCTCGCGAACGACTCGTGTGTGCCCGCTGGCGTGGAGCTCGAACGTCTCGGCCAGATCGACGCGGGTTCCGACGATCGAACCGGTGACGGTGATGCCGTTCAGCACCGTCTCGAAGATGGGCAGCGCCATCTGGTTGTCGGCGGGCAGGCCGACGAAGACGAGTCGGCCGCCTCGACGGAGCGAACGGAAGGCCTGCTCGAACGGCTTGGGCGCTGCGGCCAGGGCAATGGCGGCGTCGGCGCCGCCGAGGCGCTGGATGGCCTCCCCAGGATCCTCCTGGGAGGCGTTGACGACATATTCGGCGCCGAGCTCCTTGGCCAGCTGCAGCTTGTCTTCGGTGACGTCGACGGCGACCACCGTGGCGCCGGCGATGCGGGCGTACTGCAGCGCCATGTGGCCGAGGCCCCCGACGCCGAACACCGCGACGAGGTCCGACGATCGGGCGCCGGAGACCTTGACCGCCTTGTAGGTCGTCACACCGGCGCAGGTGAGGGGAGCGGCGTCGAGGGGATCGATCGATGACGGCACGGAACCGACGAATCGAGCGTTGGCCACGGCGAAGTCGGCGTATCCGCCATTGACGGAGTAGCCCGTGTTCCGCTGACGCAAGCACAACGTCTCCCACCCGCTGGCGCAGTACTCGCAGCTTCCACAGGCCCACCCGAGCCACGGGATCGCGACGCGATCACCGAGGCGAACCTCGGTCACCCCCGATCCCATCCGTTCGACGATGCCGACGCCCTCGTGACCCGGGATGAACGGTAGGGCCGGCTTGACGGGCCAGTCGCCATGGGCGGCATGGATGTCGGTGTGGCACAAGCCTGACGTCTCGATGCGGACGAGGACCTCATCGGTGCCGGGCGGCGGGATCGGGACGTCCTCGATCTCGAGGGGTCGGGCGAAGTCTCGGACGACGGCGGCTCGCATGGGTTGTCTCCTTGTTCGCGGACAACCTCACGATGCGCCGCCGGCCGCCGGCCGGACAGGGCACTTGGTCCCTTCGGTTCCTCGCTAGCAGAACCCGAGCTTGCGGGCGTCGAAGCAGAGCCGCTCGCGGTGGTCGGGATGAGCCACACCGATCAGCACCCGGGCTCGCTCGCGTATCGATCGGCCCCGCAGTTCGGCCACACCCCACTCGGTGACGACCTTGTCGACCGTGTTCTTCAACGTCGTGACGACGTCGCCCGCCGCGAGTTGCGGCACGATCCTCGACACGGCGCCGCCCTTGGCCGTGGAGTGCAGGACCACGAATCCCTGGCCACCCTTCGAGTACATGGCGCCGCGCGCGAAGTCGGCCTGGCCACCGCTGGACGAGTAGTAGGACCCGGCCACTGTCTCCGACGCGCACTGTCCGATCAGGTCGACGGCGATGGTGGCGTTGATCGACACGAAGTTCGACTCCTGGGCGACCACTCGCGGGTCGTTGACGTAGCGCACCGGCCACAGCTCGCACGCCGTGTTCTCGTGCACGAAGTCGTACAGGCGCCGGGTGCCCAGCGCGAACGTGGCGACCGTCGTGGTGCGGTTGATCTCCTTCGCCACACCGGTCACGACGCCTTGCTCGACCAGGTCGATCACGCCGTCGCTGAGGAGCTCGGTGTGGACGCCGAGGTCGTGGTGGTCGCCGAGGGCAGCCAGGATGGCGTTCGGCGTGGCCCCGATTCCGGCCTGGATGGTGGCGTGATCGGGGATTCGCTCGGCCACGAAGCCGGCGATGCGGCGGTCGACCTCGTTGGGAGGAGCGGGAGGCACCTCGAGAAGGGGATAGTCGGCTTCGACCCATCCGACGACTTGGCTCACGTGGATCTGGTTGCGTCCGAAGGTCCGTGGCATCTGCCGGTTGGCCTCGAGGAAGAAGCGGGCCCGTCCGATGAACGATGCGACGTAGTCCGCGCTCACGCCGAGACTGAAGTAGCCGTGACGGTCAGGCGGTGACGCCGCCGCCAGCACGAGGGGATCGCTCGTGCGGTCCCGGAGGATGGCGCGCATCTCGCTGAAGTGGTTGGGGACCAGGTCGACGGTGCCGTCATGGAAGCACGGACGGGTCACGTGCGAGAGGAAGTACGAGACGTGGTGCAGGTGGTCGCCGAACGCCCCGTGGAGGTAGGGCCGGTCGTGCAGCGCGTGCATCTGGTGCACCCGGACGCCTTCGAGTCGCGTGGCCGCCGATTCGATGGCGTCGACGAGCGTCACCGGCTCGCCGTTGGCGAGCGGGAGGACGATGTCGGCATTGGGCCCAATGTGGTCGAGGACCGCGGCAGCACCCGGGGCCGGAGGGGGCGCGCTCGCCATGAACGAACCATAGGACTCGAGGCCTGCCGCGAGGCGGAGCCCTCAGGCCCTCCTGGCAGGGACCTTCGTCCCTGTCACCGGTGATTCAGCCCCGTCACGATCGGTTCATGACCTCCACCGAGACCGCGCTCGTTCGAGCCGATTCCACATTCGCAAGGGTCACGGTCGAGTCTCGAGAAAGGACCATGAGATGAGCCACGTCGACGAGCTCACCGGTCTAGAAGTGCTGAGCGCCGGCGACTGCCTGGTCCTTCTGGCCCGCACCCAGATCGGCCGGGTCGGGTTCGTGGTCAACGGACGGCCGCACGTCCTTCCGGTCAACTTCGAGGTCGATCGGGACGCGACGGTGGTGTTCCGCACTACTGCGGCATCGAGCCTCACCGCCATCGACGGCGAGCCGGTGACCTTCGAGGTCGACGGCTTCGACGCTCGCACTCGCCTCGGTTGGAGCGTCTGTGTCCACGGCCGGGGCCGCGAGATCTCCGGTGCGAACGATCCGACCGCCCAGCGCCTCCGCGATCTCGGCGTCGTCACGTGGGCTCCCGGCCGCCGTGACCGCTGGTTCGCCGTCATCCCCGACGCCATCACCGGTCGTCGGCTTCCGCTGCAGGCCCTTCCGAACGACGTCGGCTGGTCGCCGGGTGTCGTCGGCTGATCCCGAATCCTGACTCGACAAAGGAGCAAACCATGAAGCGCAGGACCCTCGACATCATCTTCAGCGTGGGCGGCTTGGCCCTGGCCATCTTGTTGCTGGTCCTCGGCCTCGTCCTACGGTCCAACGCCAACTTCGCCCACGACTATGTCCGCGACCAGCTGACGGAGCAGAAGATCACGTTTACACCGGCGGACAAGCTGTCGGCCGAGGAGAAGCAATCGAGCGACCTCGTCGCCTACGCCGGCCAGCCCTTGACGACCGGCAGGCAGGCGGAGGCGTACGCGAACGACTACATCGCCCTGCACCTCGGCGAGACCAACGACGGCAAGACGTACGCCCAGACGAGCAACGAGGCTCGAGCGCTGCGGGCCCAGGCGACAGCGGCCCAGAAGAACAACGCGCCGGACGCGGCGGCCCTGAACGATCAGGCCACGGCCATGGAGGCAAAGGTCCAGACGCTCTTCCGCGGTGAGACGCTCCGGGGTCTGCTGCTGACGAGCTACGGGTTCAGCATCTTCGGCGACAAGGCCATGCAGGCGGCGTGGGTGTGCTTCATCGCCGCCCTCGTACTGTTCGCCGCTTCGGTGGCTGGCTTCGTCCATGCCTTCCGCACGTCGAAGGCGACGGCATTCGCTCCGATCGACACGGGTACGAGCACGCCCACCCCCCTTCCCGCCTGACACCCCCCGAGCGAGCGGGGCCGCCACCCCCCGGCGGCCCCGCTCGTGCGCGCCATCCCCAAGGAGGTTGGAGATGCCTGTGCCGATTCCCACCACTGTCCTCACCGTCACCGTCAATCCGGCGCTACGGGAGGCGACCACCGGGCGCTCGTTCCGGTTCGTGCTTCCCGGTCCCGTTCTCACTGCCGACGAGCTCGCGCGGAGCACCTCTCGCTCGTCATCGACGCTGCCCAGGACGCGGGGGCGGCCGTCATCGTCGACACCCAAGGGAAGAGTCGCGCCAGGTCGTCACCGACGTTGCTCAGACGGCGTGACGCCGGGCCAGGAAGCGCCGACCGGTCACCAGTTCGGGCGTGATCCGAACCAAGCGCGGCTTGGGCGACGTGTGCCAGGGGAAGAGGGGCAGATCGACCGCGTCGAGCACATCGTGTAGGCGGCTGATCTCGGCCGCCGCGCCCTTGACGACGACGCTCCAGGCCTCGCCCCGTTCGGGCTCGTAGCCGTCGACCTCGAAGGCCACCCCTCGCCCGAGCACTGCTCCGGCCAGCTTCGTGCCTTCGGCGGTGCGGAACACCAGGGAGCCGTGGTCGACCACATAGTTGATCGGAAAGATGTCGGGTTGGCCGTTGAGAGACACGGCCAACCGTCCAACTTGCTCGGAGCGGAGCAGCTCCCAGCAGACGTGAGCATCCAGCACATCCATCCGAGCCGACGTCTCGACGTCCATTGGATCCTCCTCTGACTCAGCCGGCGAGCGGGAGCCGGCGGTCGCTGCTGCCGATGGTCTCGGCCTGCAGCACCATCACGGTGGCGTCGGTCGAGAGCGACCACTCGACGGCAACGGGCCGCCCGAGGCAACGCTCGATCTGCAACGCCGTGCTGGCCACAAGAGACGCCTCGGCGTCGGACAGGACACGCTGGTAACGGCGGGCGTCGTCCATCTTGTCGCCGACGTGCAGCTCGACGAGCTCATCCGAACTCCGCGTCACCACGTAGCTGTCGACCGGTGGCCGCACCAGCCGGACCGAATCGTCGCGGTGGAAGCAGGCGGTGATCCGGACGAGGTCGTTGCGCTGGTGGATCGGGTCGATCGTGTAGGCGCGGCCGGAGCGGGCCAGGGGCACGAGTTCCTGAATGATGACGGCCATCGCCGGGTCGACGACGCGTCGCGTCGCCGCCCGGGTGATCATGGCCTGGTCGTTGAACAGGGCCCGCCAGCACCTCCGCACGCCGTCGATGACGGCGTCGACGCCGACCACGGCGGTCAGCGCCGGCGCGGTCCGAATGTGGCGTCCTCGCCCACGAATGAGGCGCGGACGGCGACGGGTGGCTCCGGCCGGCCCACGCGCCCGCCCAGCTCTCGGTAGGCGTCGCCGATGGCGAGCCCGAGGTCACGCGGTATCTCGGCGCGCCAGACCAGGCCGCTCCGGAACCGGGCCTCGGCGCGGGCGTCGCCGCACAGGCCGACGGGGTAGCCGAGGATGGGGCCGATTCCGGCGCCGGCCATGGCGACCCGGTAGGCCTCGGCCGTGACGACGAACCCGTCGGGTACCTCGAAGTCGCGGGCCTGAAGCTCGCCGAGTAGGGCGGCTTTCTCACCGACGTCGAGCGAGTCCTCGCTCCGAATGGCGTCGAGCCACAGAAGGGGCGCATTGGCGGCGTGTCGTGAAGCGTCCACGACTTCGAGGATGCGCCACGCGGGTCCCGCCGAGCAGGGCCGAACGTCCCGTCTCGGCGGGCAGATGGGCCGGTTCCGGAGCGAGCCTCGGGACCTTCGGCCATTCCGCGAGGACCGCGGTGCGGTCAGTATCGATGGCGTGGACAACCGCACTGCTCGCATCACGACGCCGGACGGCCGCTCACTCACGGTCCGGCCGGCGACTCCGCACGACATCGACTCACTGCTGGCG
>JBKOXV010000310.1:0-12082 GCA_046725105.1 bacterium
GGACTGCAAGGGCCGCCGCATCCTCTTCAGTTGGGTGCGCGAAGATCGCCCGCGCGAGGCGTACACCGCCGCTGGGTGGAGCGGCACCTTCGCGTTGCCCCGTGTCCTCAGCATCCTGCCCGACGGCACGCTCGGCCAGGAGCCGGTGCCCCAACTTGAGGCGCTGCGCGGGCCGCACCGGGATTACGGCCGCTTCACGCTCGGCCGCGGCCAAGACGAGGTTGCGCTCGACGTTCCCGGGGGCGATTGCATCGAGGTCGTCGCCCGCTTCGGCCCTAACGACGCGCGCACCTTCGGCCTCGCCGTCCAGGGCACCGACGAGATCCTCTACGACCGCGCGGCGCAGACCCTGGCGGGCCGCCCCCTTCCGCTCGCCCCTAACGAGCCGCTGACGGTGCGCGTCTTCGTCGATCGCTCCGTGATCGAGGTCTTTGCCCACGGCCGCGCCTGCAAGACCATCCGCACCTATCACCAGCCCGGCGACACCCTGGACCAGATCCGCCTCATCGCCCGCGGCGCCCCCGCCACCGTCGAGTCGCTCGACGTCCGGCAGATGAGCTCATTTGACGGAGACAACGTTGGCTGAACATGGCCTGAGCTGGACGCGGCGCGCGATGCGCTGGGGGCAGATCAACATTCGGGAGGTCGAACCGCCTGAGTTCGACGTCGCCTGGTGGGAGGACTATTGGAAGTCCATCCACCTCGATGGCATCACCCTCAACGCGGGCGGCCTCGTCGCCTACTACCCCACCAAGCTGCCCGACCACCACCGCTCGCGCTGGCTGGGCGACCGCGACCTGTTCGGCGAGTTGGTGGCAGCCGTCAAGCGCTGCCACATGCGTGTGCTGGCGCGCATTGACCCCGGCGAGTCGTACGAGGATGTCTACTGGCGCCACCTCGACTGGTTCGCCGTCGAGCGCGACGGCCGGCCGATGCGCGAGCAGTCCATGCCGGAGCTGTACGTGCCGTGCATGAACGGCCCCTACTACTGGGAGTTCGTGCCCCAGATCATGCGCGAGATCCTCGACACCTACGACGTCGACGGCATCTTCTGCAGCGAGTGGGACGGCCGGCGGCGGATATGCTACTGCCCGCACTGCCGCGAGCTGTTCCCGCAGGCCACTGGCCACCAGCTCCCCACCGGCGCCGACCCGAACGACATGGCCTGGAAGCAGTGGGTTATCTGGCACGAGCGGCGGCTGGAAGACCTCTGGCGCTTCTGGGACGGCCTGGTGAAGGAGCACAAGCCGGGCACGCTCTGGATGGGCAACCACTCCGACCGCGGCTTTCTGGCCGACCTGGCGGAGATGATCAACGTGGACAACCAGAGCCGGCGCGGCGACCACCCACTGTGGGCCGTGGGCGAGCAGGGCAAGAAGATGCGCGCGCTCACCCGCGGCCAAAAGCCCTACTTCCACATCTTCTCGTCTAACAGCTACTCGCGCCACGTGGCTAAGCCGGAGGCCGAGTACCGGCTCTACATCGCCGACGCGGTGCTGGCCGACTCCCGCCCCTGGTTCACCATCATCGGCGGCGTCCAGCAGGACAAGCGCCAGTTCGGCCCGCTGGCCGACATGTACCGCTGGCACCACGCGCACGAGGACGAACTGCGCGACCGCCGGAGCCTGGCCCAAGTCGCCATCGTCTTCCACGACCGCCAGCGCTTTCTGCCCCGCACGCCGCGCGGCAACGACGCGGTGCACAGCGCCTCGTCGGCAGTCCCTGGTCTGGGCACGGCGACCCAGGCCCATCTCCCAGGCCCTCGGACCACTGGCGGGCCTGGGAACCCTGGCGGCGACTCCTTCCGCGGCATGTACTACGCGCTGCTGCGCAACCGCGTCCCGTTCGACTTGGCCCACGTCGCCCGCCTGGACGAGAACTCCCTCGCGCCGTACAAGCTGCTCGTCCTACCGCACGTCGCGGCCCTCTCCGACGAAGAGGCGGAGAAGGTGCGCCGCTTCGTCCGCCGCGGCGGCGCGCTGCTGGCCACGTTCGAGACGGGCGCCTACGACGAGTGGGGCCGCCCCCGCGCCAAGGGGGCGCTCGACGACCTGCTTGGCGTCGCGCAGCGCTGGCCGACCACCGGGCCTGTGACGCACGCGTATGCCCAGCTCCACCACGACCGGGATCGCCACTGCCTGCTCACCGGCCTGGAAGGGACCGAGGTCACGCTGGGCACCGACTACCTCGTGCCCGTGCAGGCGGCGCCCGGTACCCACGGCGCGGCGCTGACGCTCATCCCCCCGTACATCTCCTATCCGCCGGAAGAAGCCTTCTCGCGCACCGGCGACAGCGGACTCCCGCTGGCGCTGCTCACGGAAGGAAAAGCCGGCGAAGGGCGCCGGGTGTTCTGGCCGGGCAATGTGGCCGCCTTCTTCATGGCCACCAACTCGCCCGACTACAGCCGCCTGCTGCGCAACAGCGTGGAGTGGGCATTCCCGGGCGAGCAGCCGGCCCAGGTCACCGGCCCGGGCCTCATCGAAATGCACCCCTACCGCCGGGAAGGCAGCCTCCAGGTGCACCTAGTCAATTTCACCAACCCAGACGCCTGGCGAGCGCCCGTCCACGAGCTGCTGCCCGTCGGCGAGCAGCTCGTCCGCATCCGGGTTCCGGCCGGGCAGTCGGCCGCCAGCTACGCCCGCTGCCTCGTCTCGGGCCGCACCCTGCCGGTCAGCGAATCGGATGGGTGGGCTGAGACCACCCTACCCAATCTGCTCGACCACGAGATTGTGGTCTTCGATCTGGCCTAACGACTGAACGCACGAAGAAGAGGACGCCATGGACATCGAGGGGACAACTGTGCCTGCCATACCGGCGAATGCGGCACGCGTGACGCGACGCCGTACCTGCCTGGCGGGACTCGCCGGGAGCGCCGCCGCGGCGGCGCTCGCCGCCTGCGGCGGGCAGTCGCCGGCGCAGCCGCCGCAGAAGAAGGACGTGGAGCTGTCCATCATCCAGCAGCCCACCTTCTCCACCGAACTCGACAACCAGGTGTACCCGGCGGGCTACGACCTCTTTCGGGAGAAGACCGGCATCCGGGTGACGGCGCAGACCATCCCCGAAGGCGACATTCGCCCGAAGGTGACGGCGCTGGTGGCCGGCGGCACGCCGCCAGATGGGACGTACATGCACCCGTCCAAGATCACGTCGGTGGCGGCCGCTGGGCTGATCCTGCCGATCGAGACGTACATCTCGAAGGACAAGTCGCTCAACCTGCCGGACCTCTATCCCAGCGTGCTGGCCTACTTCCGCGCGCCCAGCGGCAGCGGCAAGCTCTACGGCCTGCCGTTCACCTCCAACCCGGCGGCGGTGATGTACAACCGGGGTCTCTTCGAGCGGCTGGGCGTCAAGACGCCGGACCAACTGGAGAAGGAGGGCGCGTGGACGTGGGACCGCCTGCGCGAGGTCTGCGTCCCGCTCACGCGCGGCACCGGCGACGAGAAGACCTGGGGCTGGGAGGGCATCAACACCGCCATCGCCCAGCACATTTGCGCCCTGGTCTGGAGCTCGGGCGGCGAGGTGTACGACAAGGACCTGACCAAGACGCGCCTCTTCGAGCCGGTGGCGCTGGACGCGCTGCAGAACTACGCCGACCTGCGCGCGAAGTATGGTGTGGTCGCCGAAGGCCCCGAAGTCGCCAACATCCCTTCGCTGTCGCGCATCGGCCGGGTGGGCACCGGGCGGGTGCCGATGCAGTTCAATAGCCGGCTGGCTGTGCCCAACTTCGCCGTCGCCGCCGAGCAGTACGGCGTGAAGCCGGCGATTGCGCCAATTCCCAAAGGCAAAGCGGGCCGGGTGACGCGCAACGGCCCCAGCGCCTACATGACGGTGCAGGGCACCAAGCACCCGGAGGAGGTCTACCAGCTCGTCGCCTGGATGACGACGGCTGAATTCCAGCGCATCCAGTTCCAGGTCGGCGGCACCGTGCCCGTGCGCAAGTCGCAGATGGAGTCCGACGAGTTCCAGAAGACGCTCAAGCCGTGGGAGCCGCTGGCGATCTGGAAGGAGACCGCCGAGGCCGACCGGGCGCTGGCCTACTCCACGCGCAACGAGGAGGTCGAGGCCATCTTCGGCGAGGCCTACAACCGCGTCAAGATGGGTCAGGCGACCATGAAGGAAGTCGCCCCCGTGATCGAGCCGCAGATGAACAACCTGCTGGCAGAGGCGAAAGCGTCGGCGCGCTAGGCGGCCGGGGCAAAGGCAGGAGGCGAGACGAGCGTGATTCGACTGGGATTCATCGGCTGCGGCGGGATCTCGCGCGCGCACCTGAACGGGCTCGCCGAACTGCAGCGCGCGGGGCAGGTGCGCTTCGAGCTGCGCGCGGTGTGCGACGCCGACCCATCGCGGGCCGAAATGCTGGCCGACCAGGCGGCGGAGGTGCTGGGCGCGCGGCCGCGCGTGTACGGCGACTACCGCGGGCTGCTGGACGGCGGCGACGTCGAGGCGGTGTCGGTGATGGTGCCGCACCACTTGCACCACGTCGTCGCGCGCGACGCGTTCGCCGGCGGCGTCCACGTGCAGATGCAGAAGCCGATCGCCATCGGCCCCTCCTCTGCGCGGCAGATGATCGAAGACGCCGGGCGCCACGGCCGCGTGCTCACCGTCGCGGAGCCGGCGATCCTGGGCGCGGGAGCGGTGGCGCTGGCCCGCGCCGTCGGCGACGGCGCGATCGGTGACCTCTACTACGTCGTCGACTTCGCCACCGCCGCGACCAAGGGCGCCTTCTTCGGCGGCACGCCGTGGCGGCACATGAAGGGCTACGCCGGCGGCGGCTGGATCATGGACCACGGGCTGCACCGGGTCAGCCAGTTTCTCACCGTGGGTGGCGCGATCGAGGAGGTCTTCGCCTACACCGAACTGTTCGAGCCGGTGCGCCGCGATCCCCGCACCGGGTTCGAGCAGCGCACCACCGGCGAGGACGCGGCGCTGACGGTCTTCCGCTTCGCCAGCGGAGCGCTGGGCCATTGGATGTGTGCGACGGCGGCGCACGGCGAGGGCGCGAACGGCCTCTACTACTACGGCAGCAAGGGCGTCGCCCGGCCGCGCGAGTACGTCAAGCTCGACGACGGCACGACGATCCCGTGGGACGACGTGATCGCCCGCTACGCACCGGACGTAGTCCGCGGCGGCTTCGCCCATTCATATCTGGAGCTGGCCGACGCGATCGAGCGCGGTGCTCCACCGATCGCCTCGGCCGAGCGGGGGGCAGAGGCGCTCGCGGTCGTCTACGCGGCGCTGGAGGCGGCCACCATCGGGCGCCCGGTCAAGGTGGCCGACGTGCTGGCGGGCCGTGCGCACGCGTACGAGGACGGCGTCGTCAAGGAGATGCAGACGCTGGCCCTCCAAGGCACGGTGGGAACCCACGCGGACGAACGGGTTGCTGTGGGGGGCCGCATGAGTCAGGTCGTGGCCGCGGGCGGCGCTGCGGGATTGTGCACCAAGCGCGCCGATCCGCTGCGCTTCGGGCAGATCAACATCCGTGAGATCGACCCGCCCGGCACCGACGTCGGCTGGTGGGCGGACGAGTTCCGCCGCGCCCACCTCGACGGCGTCTGCATCAACGCCGGCGGCTTCCTCGCCTACTACCCCACCGAGATCCCCCACCACTACCGCAGCCGCTACCTCGGCGACCGCGACGTCTTCGGCGAGCTGGCCGCCGCCGCCAAGGCGCAGGGGATGTGGGTGCTGGCGCGCGTCAGCCCCGGCTTCATGTACGAGCCGGTCTACCGCGCGCGTCCCGACTGGTTCATGGTCACGGCCGAGGGCGGGCGGCGCCGTATCCCCGACGCGCACGATCCGCATAACAGCCCGCCGCTCTACTACACCTGCGTCACGAGCGACTGCTTCCGCGCGTTCGTGCCGGCCATTTTCCGGGAGATCGCCGCCCGCTACGACGTGGACGCCTTCTTCGGGCCCCACGGCTGGGACGGCACGCACGACGTCTGCTACTGCCCGCGCTGCGAACGGCTGTTCCGCGACGCCACGGGGCTCGACCTACCGCGCGGCCGGAGCGACCCGGCGCGTAAGCCCTGGCGCGGCTGGCGGGACGGCCTGTCCGAGGAGCTGTGGCTCTACTGGGACGGGATCGCCAGAGAGATCCGGCCCGACCTCTTCTGGTGGGGCAACAACTCGGTCGGTGCGCTGGCCAAGCACGCCCGCATGTTCAACGCCGACGCGCAGACCCGCGGCGAGCACACGCCGCTGTGGTTCGTCGGCGACGTCGGCAAGCGCATGCGCTCGGTCGCCGCTGCCGGCGCTCCCGAAGCCGCGGCGGCCCGAGCCGCCGGCAAACCCTACTTCCACATCGGCAGCGCCTACGTCGAGCACCGCCAGCAGGCGAAGCCGGAGGCGGAACAGCGCATCTTCTGGGCGGAGTCGCTGGCGGCGGACTGCCGGCCGTGGTTCACCGTCATCGGCACGGTCCCCGACGACTACCGCCAGTTCGCCCCGCTCGAGCGCGCTTTTGCCTTCCACGCGCGGCACGAGGAGCTCTTCGTCGGCCGGCGCTCCCTGGCCAACGTCGCGCTCGTCTGGTCGGACCGGCAGGCGCAGGCGTACGAGGGCAACCAAGCCGGCGACACCCGCGCCGCCCTGATCGACGCCCAGCGCGGCGCCTACTACGCGCTGCTGCGCGCCCGCATCCCGTTCGACTTGCTCCTCGACGAGCTGATCGCGCCGGAGACCGCCCGTCAGCTCGCGCGCTACGACGCCATCGTCCTGCCCAACCGCGCCTGCCTCTCCGACGCGCAGTGCGCCGCGCTCGCGGCGTACGCGGCCGGGGGCGGCGGGCTCCTCGCCACCTACGAGACGTCTCTCTACGACGAGTGGGGCACTGCCCGGCTCGACCTCGGCTTGGCCGACGCGCTCGGCGTCCATTTCACTCGCGAGTATCTCGGTCCGTATCGCCACGCCCGCGTCGACCTCGGCCGTCAAGACGGCGAGGGCGGCTGTCCCTTCCTGGACGGCATTGAGCAGACGCGGACGATGGGGCTCGCCGGACGCTATCCGGCCTCCAGCGCTGCCGTCCTGCGGGTGCGGCCGGCAGCGGACACGCAGCAGGCGCTGACCGTCATCCCCTCCTCCCCCTGGCACCCGCCGGAGACGGCCTATCCGCACGTGCCGCGTACGGATTGGCCCACCGTCTTCTGGCGCGAGCGGTCGACCGAACACGGTGGGGCACGAAGCGTGTACTTCGCCGCCCCGGTCGACCGCGTCCTCTGGCACACCACCACACCCGATGTGGAGCGGCTGATCGCCAACGCCGTGCGCTGGGCGGCGCACGACCGGCTGCCGGTGCGGGTGGACGGTCCGGGTCTCGTCGACGTGCACGCCTACCGCCGTGACCGCGACCTGCAGGTGCACCTGGTCAACCTGAGCAATCCGGACATCTGGCACGGCCCCTGCCGCGAGATCCTGCCTGTCGGCGCCCAGCAGGTGCGCGTGCGACTCCCAGCCAACGCCGAACCCACGCGGGTGCGCCTCCTCGTCTCGGAAGCGGATGTCCCGTGGCGCATGGACGGCGAGGAGCTGGTCGTGGACGTGCCCCGTATCGACGATCACGAGATCGTGGTTGTGCACCTCGCGTAGCCGGCGCAGCTACGCACCAGAACGAGTACGAACGAACGAGAAGGAACGAGCGATGCAATACCGACTGCTGGGCCGCACCGGCCTGCGCGTCTCCGAGGTGGGGTGCGGCGGCGCGCCGATCGGCATCCCCAACTACAACGAGGTCTGGGACCCCCACGGCGACGCCGAGACGCGCTCGGTCATCGAGACACTCCGCCACGCCGTGGACGTGGGCTACAACTACTTCGACACCGCCCCCAGCTACGGCGACGGCCGCTCCGAGGAGCTGATGGGCCTCGCGCTGGAGGGTGTGCGCTCCCGCGTCTACGTCGCCACCAAGACGGCGTGGAAGGGGCGCACCAAAGACCAGGTGATCCAGTCCGTCGAGGGGTCGCTGCGCCGGCTGCGCACCGACTACCTGGATGTGATCCAGTTCCACGGCAACACCGGGTACCCCTACGCGCCCGAGGACTTTCGCTGGATCATGGAGGGCGGCCCGATGGACGCCTACCAGCAACTCCAGCGCGAGGGGAAGGTCCGCTTCATCGGCATCACCTGCGAGGAGCCGGTCAGTCTGCGGCCCTTCCTGGAAACGGGACTGTTCGACGTCATCCAGATCAAGTACAACGTGATCTACCAGGGCGCCTGGCACAACACGCTGCGCTGGGCGCAGGAGGCCAATGTCGGCGTCGTCACCATGCGCCCGCTCACCAGCGGCATCTTCCAGAAGCTGATGCGCGCCGCCTGGCCCGAGATCGACCGGCACGTCGACCTCAACGAAGTGGCGCTGAACTTCGTCCTCTCCGACGCGCGCGTCTCCACCGCCATCGTCGGCGCCCGGCGCGTCGCGGAGATCGACGCGAACAATGCCCTCTCCGACGCGGTCCACAAGCGCCTCGACCTGGAGTGGCTGCAGGAGCGCAAGGTGGCGGCCCCTGAAGGTGCGGCGAGCCAACAGCAGCCGGGGCAGCCGGCGCCCGCCGCGGCCCGCTGACGCCTCACGTCGGCGACCAACGGAACGGAGGCAAGAGCAGAGGTGAAGCTGGCGATCTTCTCCAAGATCGGCAACGACGTGCCGGTGCCGGAGTTGTGCGCGCTCCTGGCGGAGCAGGGCTACCACGGCGTCGAGTGGCGCACGCATCCCGAGGGGCACGTCCGCCCCGACCACGTGCTGGAAGACGCCAAGGCGGCCGGCGCCGCGGCGCGCCGGCATGGGCTGGAGAGCCTCTGCCTGGCGGGCTACTGCAAGACGTACGAGGCCGACCAGGTGGAGCCGCAACTGGCGGCAGCCGCCGAGATCGGCTGCCCGCACGTGCGCGTCTGGCCCCCGGCGTACCGCGGGAACCTGCCGTACCAGGAGCTGTTCGACGGTGCGCGGCGCGACCTGGAGCGCATCGCCGGCATGGCCCGCTGGCACGGCGTCCGGGCGGTGCTGGAGATCCACTACGGCAACATCGCGCCCAGCGCGGGCCTGATGTACCGGTTCGTGGAGGGGCTGGACCCGCGCGACATCGGGCTGATCTACGACCCCGACAACCTGACCAAGGAAGGGCACGAGAACTGGCAGATGGTGCTCGAGCTGATCGGCCCCTACCTCGCCTACGTCCAGTTCAGGAACAGCTCGTCGGCGCCGGGGCCAGACCCGTCGTCGCCGGCGGCCAGCCGGCGCTGGATACGCGCCAACGCCGACCTGGAAGAAGGGCTCATCGATTGGCCCGCGTTCCTGCGCGTGCTGCGCCGGCGTGCGTACGAGGGCTACCTCTCCAACGAGGACAGCCGCCCCGTCCCGCTGCCTGCCCGTCTCGCGGAGGACCGCGACATCATCGCCCGCCTCTGGCGCGAGGCCGGCAACGGAGCGGCCGCTGCGGCGCCCGCGCTTGCGCGCGCCGACTGAACCATGCTTCCCACCAGCCACGCAAGCAGACACAGGAGAGACTCAGACGCCACGGATCTCGACGAGGCGCTCCCCCGCTACCACCGGCCAGCGGGCGGCCGCCTTGGCGATGCGATCCCGTTCTTCTGGGACGGCACCTGGCACGTCTTCTACCTGGACTACCGGCCGGAGTTCTACCACCACACGCCGCCCGGGGCGCGGCAGACGGCCTGGGCCCACGTCGCGTCGCCAGACCTGATCCGCTGGCACCGCCACCCGGACGCCATCGCTCCCGGCCCGGAGGGCGCGGTGGATTCGGGCTCGTGCGCCACCGGCAGCGTCTTCGCGCACGCCGGGACCTTCCACCTCTTCTACACCGGCCGCTACTTCACCACGCGCGGCCAGCGGCGGGAGACGATCTGCCACGCCACCAGTACGGACCTGCTCGCCTGGCAAAAAGACCCCGCCAACCCCATCGCGCGGCCGGACCCGGAGCGGTACGCGCTCGAGCACTGGCGCGACCCGTTCGTCTACTGGCAGCCGCGGGCGGAGGAGTTCTGGATGGTGATCACGGCGGAGCACCACCACGGCGCTCCGGGACGTACCGGCTGCGTCGCGGTCATCGCCTCCAAAGACCTCCACACCTGGCAGCCGCGTGACCCACTCTGGTCGCCGGCGCTGGCACCGAACCACGAGTGCCCGGACGTGTTCCGGTGGGGCGACTGGTGGTACCTGGTCGTCTCCCACGGTCGGCGGACGATCTACCGCATGGCCCGTGCCCCCGGCGGCCCGTGGCTGGCCCCCGCGGTCGACACGTTCGACGACCACTTCTTCTACGCGGCCAAGACCGCCGGCGACGAGCGGCGGCGCGTCCTGTTTGGCTGGCTGGCCTCAAAGGCGGGCGACCGCGACGCGGGCAGCCGCGAGTGGGGCGGCAACCTGGTGGCGCGAGCGCTGATACAGGCACGGGACGGCACGCTCTGGCCCGCGTGCCCCGCCGAGTACGTGATCCGGCACCCGCCGGCGCACCGCGCGACGCCGGTGGCGTGCATCGGCGAGTGGCAGACGGTGGAAGGCGGCCTGGAGCACGCCTGGAACGCCGGCTTCGCGTGCGCCTTGCTCGACGCCGGCGCCGCGGACTGCCAGCTCCGGACGACCATCGCCTGGCAGCCGGGCACCAAGGCCCTCGGGCTGTTCCTGCGCGTCCACGATGGGCCGGCGCGCGGCTACGCGCTGCGCCTGGAGCCCGGCGCCGGTGCCGTCACCTTCGGACGGATCGCCGAGACGGGGCGTATCGTCGATGAGCTGCGCCGGCCGATTGCCGACCTCGCCACGCTCGCCGGCGGGTGCTCGTGCGTCGTCACCCTGAGCGGCAGTGTCGTCGACGTCTTCCTCGGCAACCGCGTCGCGCTTACCGCCCGCTGCCACGACTTTCGCGGCACCCACGCCGGCCTCTTCGTCGAGGAGGGCGGCACCGCTTTCCGCGACCTGGCGCTCGTGCCGCTGCCGCACTAACGACCCCAGTTACCAGCTAGGCAAGAAGGAGCCGCCGTGGAAATCGTCGATCTCTCGAAGCCCATCGTGGACGGCATGCGCGCGCACGCCATCACCTCCATCGTGCCGGTGCTGCGCATCGGCGACGCCGCCGGCAAGTTCGATCCCCCCTGCGAGGGGTTCGCCTCCAACCTGCTCGTGATGAGCGACCACTGCGGCACGCACTTCGACGCGCCCAACCACTTCCTCCGCGACGGCGCCAGCGTCGATCAGATCCCGCCCAGCCGCACGGTCGGGCCGGCAGTGGTCTGCGACCTGACCGGCGTCGAGGACGACCAGGTGGAGGCCAAGCACCTGGTGCCCGCCATCGCCCGCATGCCAGTGCAGCCGAAGCGCGGCGGCTTCCTTCTGCTGCACACCCGTCCGTCGGGCGGCCGCGGCAAAGGCATCGGCCGCAGTGCGGCCGAACACCTTGTGGGGTTGGGCGTGCGCCTGGTGGGCACGGACCACGGCGGCATCGACAACACCCGCAACCGCGACCGCCCCGGCCACATGGTGCTCCTCCAGCACGACATCCTGATCGTGGAGAGCCTGACCAACCTGGACCGTCTGCTCGGCCGGGAGGTCCTCTTCGTCTGTCTCCCGCTTGCCCTCGCAGGTGCTTCCGGTTCTCCTGTCCGCCCCATCGCCATCTCCCCGTGTCCCGACGGGCCGTGGCCCATCACCGTTGGCGCCTAGCCCGGGACCAAGTCGTGCCATGACTCAGACCTTAGGCGGTCAGGTGCGGGTTGGGTGATTGCAGCGTTACTGGCGCTCCTCCAACCCGAAGCCAGCGATGTCACGGGAGACTACGGCCCGCTGCTGCTCAAGGATCTGGGCGGCGACGTCATACGAATACCGGTGCCGACCAGCCGGGTTCGCACCCTGCTGCAAGCTCTATGACCTCCTGCGCGGCCAATACGCTGTCGGCCCAATCGGCGCCGGTCCGCGCGAGGTAGCAGTCCGTGAACACCTCGCCGGTGATCGCCTTGAGCGCGCCGAGAGGCGAAGTACAGGTTTCGAGCCCCACGGTTCGGAGTGTGTTGTATTTCGACGTGAACGTACCCGAACGTCAGCAGGTGCACAGAGACCTGGCCCGCGCCGGAACGG
>JBKOXV010000325.1:0-6884 GCA_046725105.1 bacterium
GTCCATGGACGACGTACCCGTGGGCGCGCGGGTCGTGAAGCGTCGCCTCGAAGAGATCGAGGTACTCGTCGCGTCCGACGAGCGGCCACTGGAGCGGCGGTGCAGTCAGGTTGTCGCCCGACCCGACCACCGGCACACCGCCGACGGTACTATCCCCCGCCGCGCCTGCACGTTGGTGGGGCGGCTGTCGCCGACGCGAGGAGGACCCGTGCGCACCCTGCTGATCCGCTGGCTGATCCTCGGGGTGGCCATCGCGATCGCCGTCGCGCTCGTCGACGGCATCAACGTGCACGGCGGATTCGGCGGCTACGTGGCGGTGGCGGCAGTGCTGGGACTGGTCAACGCCCTCATCCGGCCGATCGTCCGCCTCTTCTCCAAGCCGATCACGTTCATCACGCTCGGCCTGTTCTCACTGGTGATCAACGGGCTGATGCTGGTGATCGCGGCGGGCCTCTCCGACGTCCTGTCGATCGACAGCTTCTGGGAGGCGATCGTCGGCGCCATCATCATCTCGATTGTGTCGACATTCTTGAACTGGCTCCTGGTCGACCGCCGCCTGGCCCGGCGCTAGCGCCCGTGGCCACTAGTGAAAGGATGGCTGGGATGACTGATCCCGGAGAGGCAGCGCCGAACCTGTCGGCCGACCAGCTGGCCGAGCTCATGCAGCTCCTTCCGGGAGCCAACAGCGTGGAGCTCAAGCTCACCGTGCCCGAGGAGTACCACCGGTCGGCGGCGATGGCCCTCGACCTCGATCCGTTGGAGGCGCAGATCCGCCAGGTCGTGTTCTTCGACACGCCCGACCTCGCGCTCAACGCCGCCGGAGTGGTCGTGCGGGCCCGCCGAGTGCAGGGTGTGGGTGACGACTCGGTAGTGAAGTTGCGACCGGTCGAGCCCGACCACCTGTCTCCACAGCTCCGGAAGGCACCCGCCTTCGGGGTGGAGGTCGATGCGATGCCCGGCGGATTCGTGTGCTCGGGGTCCTACAAGGCGGCGCTGCCTCAACCGCGGACGCGCGATGTGCTGAACGGTGCGCGTGCCATTCGCAAGCTCTTCTCGAAGGAGCAGCGGGCCTTCTTCGCCGATCATGCGCCGCAAGGGATGACACTCGACGATCTGACGCCGCTCGGTCCCATCAACGTGCTCAAGCTGAAGTTCGTCCCCAAGGGGTACGGACGGCGCATGGTCGCCGAGCTGTGGCTCTACCCCGACGGGTCGCGCATCCTCGAGCTGTCCACCAAGTGCGCCCCCGCCGTCGCCTTCGACGTCGCCGCCGAGACCCGCGTGTACCTCGCCGGCAGGGGTCTCGACCTCACCGGCGAGCAGCAGACGAAGACCCGCACCGCGCTCGAGTACTTCTCGAAGCTGGCCCGGGCGGCGCCGACGCCCGCTTGACGGGCTGCCCCAATCCGGGAAGGGGGTGTCAGCTCTTGCGCTTCAGGCCGTGCCCGAAGAATCCGCCCTTGGGACGGGCGTGGGCGTGGTAGTGGTCGGGGATGTTGCGCATGTGGTCGTCGACGTAGTGCTCAAAGTCGAAGTGCTCGGCCACCACGGCCGCCAGCCGGTCGTGCAGCGCCGCCAGCACCTCGATCGACGGGGCGGGGTCGTGGACCTTCCACACCACCATGGGCACGGCGCAGATCTCACACTCGGCGATCCAGCACAGGTCGTCCTCGTAGAACCACGGCGTGATGCGTGCCGCCTCGCACAGGTCGCAGCCGCTCATCCCGTCACCTCGTCGATCGCCGCTCGCACCTCGGCCACATAGTCGCCCACGGCCTCGGCGCCGCCCTCCATCAGCCGGCGGACCACCGACGCGCCCTGGATCACGCCGTCGGCGGTGCGGACCGCCGCGGCGGCCTGGACGGCGTCGGAGACGCCCACGCCGACGAGCACGGGGAGGTCGGTGACGGCCTTCAGCCGCCGTGCCATCGTGATGGCGCTGTCGGCCAGCCGGTCGCGTTCGCCCGTCACGCCGAGGAGGCCGACGGCGTAGACGAAACCGCGCGACCGGGCGCAGACGCGCGGCAGGCGCTCGTCCGGCGCGGTCGGCGCCGCCAGCATCACCGTCTCCACACCGGCGCCGTCGGCGGCGTCACACCACGGCCCGGACTCCTCGAGCGGGAGATCGGGGACGATGGCGGCCGCTACGCCGGCGTCGGCCAGCGACTTGGCAAAGCGCTCGTCGCCGGCCCGAAAGACGGGGTTGTAGTAGGTCATCACCGCGATCGGAATGCCGGCATCGAGGCGCCGGATGCCGTCGACGACGCTGACGGGCGTGGCGCCGCCTTCGAGGGCCTGGTGGCTGGCCCGCTGGATCACCGGCCCGTCCATCACCGGATCGGAGAACGGGATGCCGACCTCGACGGCGTCGGCGCCGCTGGCGGCGGCGGCCCGAATGGCGTCCTGCCAGCCGGTGAGACCACCGGTGACGTACGGCAGCAGCAGCTTGCGACCGGCGCCCCGCCGCTCGCGCAGGACCTTCTCGAGGCTCACGACCCGAGCACGTCCATCATCTGGGCCACGTCCTTGTCGCCGCGGCCCGAGAGGTTCAGGAGCACCGTCTGCCCGGCCAATGCGTCGGCCTCCCGCGCCACCCACGCCAGGGCGTGGGCCGGCTCGAGGGCGGGGATGATGCCCTCGGTGCGCGACAGGAGTTGGAAGGCGTCGACCACCTCGGTGTCGGTGACCGACTCGTACGTGGCGCGGCCGCTGGTCCAGAGGTGCGAGTGCTCGGGGCCGATACCCGGGTAGTCGAGACCGGCCGAGATCGAGTGGGCCTCGAGCACCTGGCCGTACTCGTCCTGCATGAGATAGCTCTTCATGCCGTGCACCACGCCGGGCACGCCGCGGCCGATGGCGGCGCCGCCGGCGGCCTCCGTGCCCACCAGTCGGGCCGTCGTGTCGACGAAGCCGCTGAAGATGCCAGCGGCGTTCGATCCGCCGCCGACGCATGCCACCACGACGTCGGGGTCGGCACCCGTGAGGGCGCGGCACTGGGCGCGGGCCTCGTCGCCGATCACCCGCTGCAACTCGCGCACCATCCACGGGTACGGGTGGGGCCCCATCACCGAGCCGAGGCAGTAGTGCGTGGTCTCCACGGTGGCCACCCAGTCGCGCAGCGCCTCGTTGACGGCGTCCTTCAACGTCCGGCTGCCTGACGAGACCGGGAACACCTCGGCGCCGAGGAGCTTCATGCGAAAGACGTTGAGGGCCTGGCGCTCGACGTCGACGTCGCCCATGTACACGGCGCACTCCATCCCGAGCAGCGCGGCCGCGGTGGCGGTGGCGACACCGTGCTGCCCGGCCCCCGTCTCGGCGACGAGCCGGCGCTTGCCCATCCGGCGGGCGAGCAACGCCTGGCCGAGCACGTTGTTGATCTTGTGGCTGCCGGTGTGGTTGAGGTCCTCGCGCTTGAGCAGCAGCCGCAGCCCGAGCTCCTTGCTCAAGTTGTGGCACTCGGTGAGCGGCGACGGACGGCCGGCGTAGTCGCGCAGCGCCTCGTCGAGCTCGGTGCGGAAGGCGGGGTCGGCCCACGCGGCGCGGAACGCCGCCTCGAGCTCGAGGCACGCCGGGATCAGCGTCTCGGGAACGTAGCGACCGCCGAACTCGCCGAACCGGCCGTCGGGCGACGGCTCGGCCATCAACGACGGCACTACTCGTCGGCCCAGTCGTAGGGCATGAGGTCGGGGCCGCGGTAGGGCGTGGGCGCCGCGGCCCGGGCCGCCTCGATGAAGTCCTTCAGCTTGACCGGGTCCTTGCGGCCCGGCTCGCGCTCGACGCCGCTGGCCACGTCGACACCCCATGGTTTCACCGTGGCGATGGCGGCGGCCACGTTGTCGGGGGTGAGCCCGCCGGCGAGCATGACCCGGCTGGCGAGCGGCGCCTGGTCGATCAGCTTCCAGTCGAACAGCTGGCCGGACCCCGGCGACGGCGAGTCGATAAGGATGACGTCGGCGCCGTGCTCCTCGGCCCGGTCGAGGGCCGGCGACCCGGCGGCGAAGGCCTGGATGACGAACCGCACCCGTTGGTGCACGGCGTGCGTCACGGCCGGCGTCTCGTGCCCGTGGAGCTGGGCCGCCTTGAGGCCGGACGCGTCCATCTGGGTGATCACCCGCTCGGGTGCCTCGTCGCGGAACACGCCGACCGTGAGGATCTCGGGTGGGATGCGCCGCGAGATGTCGTAGGCCCGCCGCACCGAGATCTGCCGGGGCGACGGCGCGAACACGAACCCCACGGCGTCGGCCCCCAGGGCCACGGCCAGCAGGGCATCGTCCTCGTTCGTGATCCCGCAGATCTTGACGAACATCCAGGTCGAACGGTACTGGACTCCTTGCGAACTGACGCGAGTTTTGGGTCGTATACACCCAAAAGTCGCGTCAGATGGCTAGGCGTCGACCAGGCGGCCGTGGTTGAAGTCGTCGTAGGCGGCGAGATCGAGGAAGCCGTGGCCGCAGTAGTTGAAGAGGATGACCTTCTCCTCGCCGGTCTCCTTGGCCGCCAGGGCCTCGTCGATGGCGGCGCGGATGCCGTGGCAGGCCTCGGGGGCGGCGACCTTGCCCTCGGCGTTGGCGAAGATCTTGCCGGCCTCGAACACCTTGCCCTGCGGGTAGGCGATGGCCTCCATGCGACCCGTCTTCACCAGCTGGCTGATGATGGGCGCGTCGCCGTGGTAGCGCAGCCCGCCGGCGTGGATCGTCGGCGGCATGAAGTCGTGGCCCAACGTGTACATCGGCAACAGCGGCGTCAAGCCGGCGGTGTCGCCGAAGTCGTAGTCGAAGCGGCCTTCGGTCAGCGTCGGGCACGACGACGGCTCGGCCGCAACCAGGCGCACGTCGCTGTCCTCGACGAATGGAAGGGCGATCCCGCCGAGGTTGGAGCCGCCACCGCACGGGGCGATGACGACGTCGGGCCGCCGCTCCCCGGCCAGGCCGAGTTGCTCCTTGGCCTCGATTCCGATCACCGTCTGGTGCAGCAGCACGTGGTTGAGCACCGAGCCGAGCGAGTAGTGAGTGTCGTCACGCGTGGCGGCATCGCGGACGGCGTCGGAGATGGCCAGGCCGAGGGAGCCGGGCGACGACGGGTCGTCGACGGGTGACGGCACGCACTCGGCGCCCCACGTCTCCATGATCACACGGCGGTACGGCTTCGACTCGAACGACGTGCGCACCATGTACACCTTGCAGTCCAGGCCGAACTGGGCGCAGGCAAACGCCAACGCCGTGCCCCACTGGCCGGCGCCGGTCTCGGTGGTGAGCCGGGTGACGCCCTCGGCTTTGTTGTAGAAAGCCTGGGGCACGGCGGTGTTCGGTTTGTGCGAGCCGGCCGGGCTGCCCGACTCGTCCTTGTAGTAGATGCGCGCCGGCGTGCCGAGAGCGGCCTCCAGGCGACGGGCCCGCACCAGCGGCGTCGGCCGCCACAGGCGTAGGACGTCGAGCACCTCGCCGGGGATGTCGATCCACGGCTCGGCCGACACCTCCTGGGCGATGAGCCCCATCGGGAAGAGCGGCGCCAGGTCGTCGGGGCCGATGGGCTCCTTCGTGCCCGGGTGCAACGGCGGCTGCAGCGGCTCGGGCAGCCGAGGCAGGACGTTGAACCACGCCGTCGGCAGCCGATCGGCAGGCAGGTGGTAGCGGATCGTCGTGTCGTCGGGCATCAGAGGTCCCCCTTCAACTCCTGGATGGTGCGGCATGGGTCGGTCGACGTCACGAGAGTCTCCCCTATCAGCACGGCGTCGTAGCCGGCGTCGTGGAGGGCCCGGGCGTCGGCGGCATCGCGGACTCCGGACTCGCCCACCTTGACGACGCCGTCCGGGATGGCGGCCGCCATGCGGACGGCCCGCTCGTGATCGACGGCGAAGGTGTAGAGGTCGCGCTGGTTGACGCCGACCAGTGTGGCGCCGACGTCGATCGCCACGGCGAGCTCGCCTTCGTCATGGATCTCGACGAGGGCGTCGAGGCCGATGGCGCCAGCAAGTTCGTGGTAGCGGCGCAACTCCCCGGCGGACAGCGCGGCGGCGATGAGCAGCACGGCGTCGGCGCCCATCAGCCGGGCGTCGCACACGTCGTGTTCGGACACGGTGAAGTCCTTGCGGAGGACGGGCAGCGTGGTGACCGCACGCGCCGCGGCCAGGTCGGCGGCCGAGCCGCCGAAGAACTCGGCGTCGGTGAGCACCGAGAGGCAGGAGGCACCGCCGGCTTGGTAGGTGGTGGCCAGTCGCGCCGGATCGAGCGTGGCGTTGAGGTCGCCCTTGGACGGCGAGCGGCGCTTGATCTCGGCGATCACGGCGAGTCCGTCGGCGGTGGCGAGGGCAGCCCGGAAGCCCCGGGCCGGCGGTCGGGCCGACGCCTCCGCGACCAGCGGTTCGAGGGGCCGCTCGTCGCGGGCGGCGACGGCGCGGTGGGTGGCGACGATGCGGTCGAGGTAGGTGGCGGTCACGGTCGCCGGGGGAACTGACCGAAGTCCGGGGTGCGCTTCTCGAGGTATGCCGTGCGGCCCTCGCGCGCCTCGTCGCTCCCGTAGAAGAGCAGGTTGGCGTCGTGGGCGAGCTGCTGGATGCCGGCCAGGCCGTCCTCGGCGGCGTTGAAGCTGGCCTTGAGCAGACGCAGGGCGAAGGGTGACAACGCCAGCATCTCCTGACACCAACGGACGGTCTCCTCCTCCAGGGCGCCGAGGGGCACGACGGCGTTCACGAGGCCCATCTCCAGGGCCTGCTGGGCGTCGTACTGGCGGCACAGGAACCAGATCTCCTTGGCCTTCTTGAGGCCGACCTGCCGGGCGAGCAGGTTGGCGCCGAACCCCCCGTCGAAGCTGCCCACCTTCGGCCCCGTCTGCCCGAAGCGAGCGTTCTCGGCGGCGATGGTGAGGTCGCACACGACGTGCAGGAC
>JBKOXV010000039.1:0-5908 GCA_046725105.1 bacterium
CCGGTGAGTTGATGGCGCGCCCGTCGACCTCCGTGATGACGTCGCCGGCCTGGAGGCCGGTGTCGTCGGCGGGCGTATCGGCCACCACGTCGGTGATCAGCACACCGCCGCCGTTCGAGACGTCGACGCCGACGCCGAGAAATCCGGGGATGCCGATCGTGACCGTGTCGCTGGCTTGGCCGTTCTCGATCTGGTGGACGATCTCCATGGCGTTGGCCAACGGGATGGCGTAGGCCTCGGTCCCTGTGACCCGGATGCGGCGGTTGGCGCTGGCGGCGGTGTTGATCCCGATGACCTCGCCGGCGGCGTTGTAGAGCGGGCCGCCGGAGTCGCCCGGCTGGAGACGAGCGTTCATTTGGATGAGGCCGGTGAGGCGCTCGGCGTTGGCGCCGGTGGCGTCGGTGGCGGTGATCGTCTGGTCGAGGTCGGTGACCACGCCGGTGACGGTGCTCGGCGCGCCACCATCACCTCCGGCGTTCCCGACGGCGGTGACGGCGTCGCCGACCTTCACCGTCGAAGAGTCTCCGAGCGTGGCCGGCTGGAGTCCTGACGCGTCCTTCAACTGGAGGAGGGCGATGTCGTTCGCGGAGTCGGTGCCCAGCACCGTGGCCGAATAGGTCTTGCCCGTCGACACAACCCGGACGGAGATGCTCGTGGCCCCGTCCACCACATGGTGGTTGGTGAGGACCTCACCCGATGCCGTCAGGATGATGCCGGTACCGGCGGCGGCTCCGTTCTGGTACGCCAGCTTGGTGTTGACGTCGACGACACCCACTTCGAGGTCCGAAGCCGAGCTGGAACCGCTGCTCGAGCCGTCGCTCGACGGCGGCGCCGTGGCCGGCGGCGCCGTCTGGGACGGAGCGGAGGAGCCCGGCAGTGTTGTGGCGGGGCCCGACGAGGGCGCCGTGGTGGCGGTCGTGGGCGGCTGCTCGACCTCGGAAGCGCGCGGCGATTCGGACCGGTTGGCCACCGCATAGCCGGTGAAGGCGAGGGCCACGGCCACGATGACGGCCACGACAGCGAGGACGACACGCCGGCTCGTCGGAGGGCGCCGTGGCGTCTCGACCGGCGTCTGGCCGGCCACCGGGCGATGGGCCGGATCGGGGGGTGGCCACGGCGACGAGGCCGTCGGTGAGGATGGCGTCAGATCGTCCATAGCGCAGGCTCCAGTGAACCAGGTAGGACGCAGAAATGGCTTGGCTTGTCCTGAGGGCGCGCTGTGAGCCCGGCCGCCGTGGCATCGTAGGTGCTCCAGGAATCGTCGCGAGGAGGCACCGGTGGACAGCGTCGACGGGAGGCTGGTGCAGAGCCCGTTCCCGCCCATCGCCGAGTACGGCTTCGTGTCGGATTGCGGCACCAGCGCACTGATCGCTCCCAACGGCAACGTCGAGTGGATGTGCGTGCCCCGGTTCGATTCGCCCAGCGTGTTCGGCGCCCTCCTCGACCGGGGGGCCGGGGTGTTCCGCCTGGCGCCCGACGGCGTGAGCGTGCCCGCCGCCCGCCGCTACCTGCCCGGCACGATGGTGCTCGAGACCAGCTGGGGGGCCAAGAGCGGCTGGTTGATCGTCCGCGATGTCCTGCTGATCGGCCCGTGGCACCGCCACGACGAGCGCTCCAAGACCTACCGGCGCACGCCCACCGACTACGACGCCGACCACACCTTCTTGCGCCTGGCGCGCTGCGTGAACGGCGAGGTGCAGCTCAACCTCGACTGCGAGCCGGTGTTCGACTATGGCCGCACCCGCGGCCGCTGGGAGTACCTCGACCGCGGCTACCACCAAGGCGTGTGTCGGGCCGATGGCGTCGACGTCGAGCTCACGCTCACCACCGACTGCAACCTCGGCTTCGAGGGGCCGCGTGCCATGAGCCGGCACCTCATGCACGAGGGCGAGACGTTGTTCTTCGCCCTGTCGTGGAGCGAGGTGCCGCCACCGACCACCTACGACGACGCCTATCGCCGGCTGGTGTGGACCGCCCACCATTGGCAGCACTGGCTCGAGCACGGCCAGTTCCCCGACCATCCATGGCGCACCTACCTGCAGCGCAGCGCCCTCACGCTCAAGGGCCTCACCTACGCGCCGACCGGCGCCATGGTGGCCGCCGCCACCACGTCGCTCCCGGAGACGCCGTGCGGCGTCCGCAACTGGGACTACCGGTACACGTGGATCCGCGACGCCACGTTCATGCTGTGGGGCCTCTACACGCTCGGCTTCGACTGGGAGGCCAACGACTTCGTCTACTTCATCGCCGACTGCGTCGAGGCCGAGAAGGGCCGCCTCCAGATCATGTACGGCATCGGCGGCGAGGCCGAGCTCACCGAGCGGACGCTCGACCATCTGTCCGGCTACGAGAACGCCCGCCCGGTGCGGATCGGCAACAACGCCTACCAGCAGAACCAGCACGACGTGTGGGGCGCCGTGCTCGACTCGGTCTACCTGCACACCAAGTCGCGCGACCATCTGCCCGAGCGGGTGTGGCCGATCCTCGAGAAGCAGGTGGAGGACGCCATCACCCACTGGCGTGAGCCGGACCAGGGCATCTGGGAGGTGCGCGGCGGGCCGAAGCACTTCACGTCGTCGAAGGTCATGTGCTGGGTCGCCTGCGATCGGGGCGCTCGGCTGGCCGAGATGAAGGAGGAGTTCGAGACGGCCAAACGGTGGCAGGAGGCGGCCGACGAGATCCATGCGGACGTGTGCGCCAACGCCGTCGATGGGCGTGGCGTGTTCACGCAGCACTATGAGACCGACGCCCTCGACGCCTCGGTGTTGCTGATCCCGCTGGTGCGCTTCCTGCCCGCCGACGACGAGCGCGTCCAGGCCACGGTGCATGCCATCGCCGATGAGCTCACCGTCGACGGACTGGTGTTGCGCTACAACGTGGAGGAGACCGACGACGGCCTCGCCGGCGAGGAGGGCACCTTCACGATCTGCTCTTTCTGGCTCGTGTCCGCCCTGGTGGAGATCGGCGAGGTGGAGCGGGGCCGCGCCCTCTGCGAGCGCCTGCTGTCCCATGCCAGCCCGTTGGCTCTCTATGCCGAGGAGATCGACACGAGGAGCGGCCGTCACCTCGGGAACTTCCCGCAAGCCTTCACCCACCTCGCGCTCATCAACGCTGTGATGCATGTCATCCGGGCCGAGCAGGGCGTGGGCGCCGAGGGCTACGGCGGCACCGGCGACTTCCGTCGCTCCCGGACTCGCTGACCGGCAACCTTTCGGGGGCGCCGGCGCGTGGATGAGGTCGTGGTGATCTCCGAGCCGGCGATGCTGGGCGGTGACGACGTCGGCTACGGGGCGGCGGCCCTCGCCAACGACTTCGAGAGCTACGTCCGCCGGCACGCCCAGGCGCTCTGCCGGGGCGCGTTCCTGCTGACCGGCGATCGCCACCTGGCCGAGGATCTCGTACAGACGGCCCTGGCCAAGGTGGCCGGCCGCTGGGACCACATCGTCGCCAACGGGGACCCGACGCCCTACGTGCGCACGGTGATCGTGCGAACCGCCATCGCGTGGCGCCGACGGCGCTGGCGGGGCGAGGTGCCGACCTCGCCGGTGCCCGAGGAGTCCGGCCGCGATCACCTCGGCGCCGTCGACGGCCGGGAGCGGCTCCGGCACGCCTTGCTGCTGGTGCCTCGGCGGCAGCGAGCGGCGTTGGTGCTCCGGTTCTACGAGGACCTGAGCGAGGCCGAGACGGCGCGCGTCATGGGTTGCAGCCTGGGCACGGTGAAGATCCAGACGGCGAAAGGCCTGGCCCGTCTCCGCGCGCTGCTCGATCAGGAAGGGTCAGCATGAACACGCACGACGACAACGACAGCGCGCTCACGGTGGCGTTGGCCGAGCTGGCCGACACGATGCCGGAGGATCCGAACCGCGTCGAGGGCATCCACGCTCGCGCCCGCCGGCTCCGTAGCCGCCGCCGGGCGAGCCGCGCCGCCGCCGCCGTCGTGGTGGGTGCGGCCACGATCGCCGTCGTCATGGCCGTGCGACCCGGACCGGCCGGCGTCTCCACCATCCCGGCCAGCGATCCGGGCCCGGTGACTCCGGCGGCGTGCAGCAGGCTCACGCCTCCGGACACGGCGGCGCCGAGTGCGCCGGTGAGTCTCTCCGACGCCGATCGCGCCAAGGTCGAGGCCGCCGCCAACGCTCCGTCGGCCACCGGAGGCGAAACGGCGGTGACCCGCCTGGACGGCATCAAGGGCTACGGCACCGTGGCCGCGGTCACCGACGCGGCCATCACCGTCACGCCCGACGAGCCGATTCCTGACATCCCCGCCGATGTCACCGCCGCCGTCACGGACAAGACGTCCTTCTACGACGGCGACTCCGAGGTCACCGAGCGGCCCGCCGTGGCGGCCGGCGACCGGGTGGCCTTCGCCGCCGTCGTCGACGGCAACGGCGGCTACAACCTCCTGCTGCTCCAGGTGAACGCGCCCATTCCCGACCCCGCCACCGACGCGGACAAGGACGAGGTGAGCGGCGTGGACAAGGCGGCGGCCGCCGATGCCGACGCCGACTCGGCGTACCTGAAGGGGACGGCCGAGATCGTGTCGGTACAGCCCGACTCGCTGACGCTCAACGTCCGCGAGGGGGCGCTGGCCGGCCAGGTGATCAACGCCGCCCTGGCTCCGGATGTCACGTACATCGTCGGGGACCAGAAATGCGTCGACCCGGCCCTTGCCGCCGGTCAGGTGGTCGGTGTCGTGCTGATGCGCGGCGCCGGCGAGGCATACACGGTGCAGATCGTCGCGCTGTTCGCCGGCTAGCACGGAGCCCCGGTAGCCACAGGGCACCGCCCCTTCTGTTTCACGGTAGTTCAACGACCCCACAGGTCGTTCAGTTAGCGTGAGACGGAGGGGGAAGGGGTAGGAAGGTGTCGATGGCTGTCGAGCTCAACCACACCATCGTGGCGGCGCGGGACAAGCGGGCCGCGGCGACCTGGTTCACCGACATCATGGGCCTGCGGCCGGCCCGTCCGTTCGGGCCGTTCATGGCCGTCGAGCTGGCCCACGGCCTCAGCTTCGACTTCGCCTCGACCAGCGAGAGGATCGCTGGCCAGCACTACGCCTTTCTGGTCACCGAGCAGGAGTTCGACGAGATCTTCGGCCGCATCACGTCACAGGGCCTCGACCACTGGGCCGATCCGGCCCAGTCCCGGCCCGGCGAGATCAACCGGAACGACGGTGGCCGCGGCGTGTACTTCCTGAGCCCCGACGGCCACTTCCTCGAGATCATCACCCGGCCCTACGGCAGCGGTTCCTAGCCGCCCCTCCCCTTCCCGTTTCACGCTGCTTCAACGACCTCACAGGTCGTTCAGTTAGCGTGAAACGGAGGAGGGGGTGCGGACGAAGTCCCAGATCCGGGTGAAGTCGCTCCCCGGCAGGGCGGTGTCGGCTTGTTGCCAGACCTCGGACACGACCGCGCCCACGGTGGCGGCCGTCCAGGCCTTCGCCGCCGCGGCGGCGTAGAGCCGGAGATCCTTGGCCATCAAGCCGGTCCGGAAGCCGGCGTCGAACGTCCCCGTCACCACGCGGTTCGGGAACTTGTCGACCGTGGCCGAGTTGCGGCCTGTCGACGCGTTCAGCACGTCGAGCATCACCGTCATGTCGAGCCCGTGGGCCTCGCCGAGGGCGAGGGCCTCCGACGTCGCCGCCAGGGCGGTGGCGGACAGGAAGTTGTTGAGCAGCTTCATGGTCTGACCCTGGCCGGGGTTGGAGCCGACCGGGAACACTTTGGCGAAGCTGTCGAGCACTGACCGGTGGGCGTCGAGAACGGCACGGGGCCCGGCGAACATCAGGGAGACCGTGCCGGCGCGCGCCCCGGCCACGCCGCCGGACACCGGGCCGTCGGCGTAGACCACGCCGACCGGTGCGAGCAGGTCGGCTACATCGGAAGCGACGGCCGGGCCGACCGTCGAG